>NZ_AKJB01000049.1:0-114278 GCF_000282555.1 Pseudomonas sp. GM102
CGGGGACTCCCTCGCCACAAAAACCCTGCAGCACCACAGAGGTCAGGCCAGGAGTTTCTGCAATTGTGCGGTGGTATCCACCGCGCCCATGGTTTTGGCCGCGTCCAGCGCGGATACGCCGTTGGCATCCTTGGCTTTCGGATCGGCGCCTTTGCTGATCAGGTAGTCGACGATTTCGACGCGGTTGAACATCGCCGCCATCATCAATGCAGTGCGACCGTCGAAGGACGAACCTTCCACTTGCGCGCCACCTTCAACCAGCGCCTTGACCACCGCCAGATCACCCTTGAATGCCGCGCCAGCAATCGGGCTCTGGCCGTTGTCGTTGCGGATTTCCGGGTCGGCCTTGTGCTCGAGCAGGACTTTTACCGTCTCGACATGGCCGTGGTACGCGGCGAGCATCAGCAAGGTGTCGCCCTTGTGGTTGCGCAGGTTCGGCGGCAAGCCCTTGGTCAGCAGCGCCGCCATCATGGCCGCATCGCCTTCACGCGCTTTGTTGAACACCTGTTCGGCAAATTCAGCAGCCTCTTCGGGCGTCATCTGGCGGCTTTTGTCTGACATTGGGGACTCCACATTCGGTCAATCGGAAAGCCGATAGTTTCCCGAGCGGTCTGGAACCTGTCACTTCTTTTTTCTCATGAATGGCCATAGCTACATTTAATAAGAGCCGCATTCAATAACGGTGCTTGCCGTCCTGGATATCCGCCAGCACCTGCTCGGTGACTTGCACGTAAGTCTGGGTACCCGGCAACCAGGCGTAGATCGGGTCATCGCCGGTTTTGTTCGGGTCGAAGGCTTCGTCCTTGAGTCGCGTCTTCTGGTATTTGAAGGTCCCGGTGGTTTCCATTTTCACTTTCACCCGTAGGAAAAGTGGCACCGCATAGGCAGGCATTTGCTGCCTGGCGAAAGCCAGCAACTCGCTGAAGTCCAGGGTCGCCAGGGATTCAGCCGGCGTGATTGCCGCCATCCCGGCACGCCCGTTGGTGTTGTGGATCTCCACGCCATAAGCCACGGCTTCGGCGATCTGCGGATGTTGCAGCAGGATGTTCTCGACCTCGGTGGTCGAGACGTTTTCGCCCTTCCAGCGGTAGGTGTCGCCCAAACGATCGACAAACTGCGCGTGGCCAAAACCGATGTTGCGCAGCAGGTCACCGGTATTGAAGTAACGGTCGCCCTTCTTGAACACGTCGTGGAGCACGACTTTTGCGGTCTTCTGCGGATCGGTATAGCCGTCCAGCGGCGCCTTGTCGTCGATCCTCGCCAGCAGCAAACCCTGCTCGCCCTTGGCCACTTTGCGCATGAAACCCTTGGCATCTCGCGTGGGTGCGCCGCTGTCGTGGTCGTACGCCACCAGTTCCCATGACATCAGGGAAAAACCGATGGTGTTGTCGAAGTTGAGGATGTTGGTGAAGCCGATATTGCCGTCGCTGGCGGCGTACAGCTCGCAGATATGGTCAACGGCAAAACGCGTCTTGAACTCGCTCCACGCGCCGGGGCGCAGACCATTGCCGATCATCTTCGTCACGCTGTGCCGACTGTCGTCGACGCTGCGCGGTTGATCCACCAGGTAGCGGCACAATTCGCCGACGTAACCGAGGGTGGTCGCCCGGTATTTGCGCACGTCACTCCAGAACTGGCTGGCGCTGAACTTGCGGCGGATGGCAAACCCCGACGCCCCGCTGATCGCCGAGCCCCAGCACACGCAGAGCCCGGTGGCGTGGTACAGCGGCAAGGTGCAATAGACGACGTCCTGCGGCTGCATATCCAGGGCAATCAGCCCGAAGCTGGCGGAGCTGCGCATCCAGCGGCCGTGTTTGAACACCCCGGCTTTGGGCAACCCGGTGGTGCCCGAGGTGTAGATGTAGAAACAAGGATCGTCGAGAAAAACCTGATGGCTGCTGACGGGGTTATCGCTGCACGCTTGGGCACTGACCGTCATCAGGTTGATGAAGCCATCGGGCGAATTGCCCGGATCGCGATAAGTGTCGCGATCGGCGACAAACCAGGTACGCGCAGCGTCGATGGACA
The DNA here is from genome assembly GCF_000282555.1 of Pseudomonas sp. GM102. Lineage (NCBI taxonomy): Bacteria > Pseudomonadati > Pseudomonadota > Gammaproteobacteria > Pseudomonadales > Pseudomonadaceae > Pseudomonas > Pseudomonas sp. GM102. Next base: position 2,029 of record NZ_AKJB01000049.1, read on the forward strand.
CCCGCTCGCGAACCGCATTGAAGGCCGGAACCAGCTCTTCTCCGACCACGATCGCCACAGGAGCCACCAGGTTCAGGCTATGGGCCAGGGTATCGCGGGTCTGAGAGGTATTGAGCAAGGCGCTGATCGCGCCGACCTTGGCCACCGCCAATATCGTCACCAACAGTTCCGGACGGTTCTCGATAAAGATCGCCACCACATCGCCCTTGCCGATGCCTTGGGCAATCAGGTGATGGGCGATGCGATTGGCCCACTGATTGACCTGTGCATAAGTGAGCGCTACCTCGCCCTGCAGCAAGGCCGGGCCCTCGGGGTTGCGCAACGTCGCCTGCTCGAAGCTCCAGCCGAGACCACACGGTTGGGTCGGGTCCTTGACGTTGGCGGCTTTCATGCCCTTCACCACGCGGGGAATGGCTTTGGCAATGGAAGGCAGCTTGCGGAGCATCATGCCCCAGGTAATCGTGTCGTTCAGCGTGCGGCTCATGATGCTCCCGTTCGATCTTCTTATTGTCGGGTGGCGTTGATTAAGGCCGAAAATACGTCAGCGGTTCTTGAGCTGTACACGCGGTTTTTGAAATGTTTTGTATCCGCGACCGAAGCGTTCGGACCAGACATCGAAAAGCGGAACCCTGGCGCTGTGATTGGTTCAATCGAATCGTGGTCGACCACGCAAAATGCAGGATGCACGATGGCCATTCATGCAGATTGCACGAATTCATAAAAGCGCTTAAAAACTAACTTGTTGATTTATATGAATTTTTAAAAATTTAGGTGCTGGCACAATCACTGCAACTACCTCTCCATGTAGCCCTTCAAAGCACTCACGGAGCTGATAGACATGAGCCTGATCCAGGAAAAATTTTCGTCGCTATTCTCCAACTTCGAAGTGACCACCCAGCCACGGCCTGATGGCGGCATTCTGCTGACCCTGCGCAGTACGGACGGCAAAGTCTTCAAACGTTCGATTTCCTACCAGCAATTGCATGCCGGCGATCAGCTGTCGTGGGTGATCAGCGCAATTCGCCGTGACGTCGCCGAACAGGCCAGCGAACTGCCGCAGATCTCCATGCTGCAAAGCCAGCAACGGTTCGCCCTGCCGACTTATCACTCGGTTTAAATCCTGCGGTTGTATAGATAAACGCGCTACAAACAAACAGGCCGTGAGAGCTTTCGCTTCACGGCCTGAGTTGTTTCTGGCTTTGCACAACCCTTGTAGGAGCAGAGCTTGCTCGCGAAGGCGGAGTGTCAGGCGACATTAACGTTGACTGACACTCCGCCTTCGCGAGCAAGCTCTGCTCCTACAGGTTATGTGGTTTACAGGGCAGAAGGCCGGAGCAACGATTGGCCTCTACTCAGTCCTCGAGACGCGGGAAGCGGCTGGCGATGTCATCGCCGGTGAAATTGGCCACCCTGCCTTCGGGGTTGTTGGACAGACGGATGGCGACGAAATGCGGGTGCTCGCCCATGTCGAACCAATGCGGCGTACCGGCAGGCACCGAGATCAGGTCGTTTTTCTCGCAGAGCACGGCATAGACGTAATCACCGATGTGCAGGGAGTACAAACCACGGCCAGCGACGAAAAATCGTACTACGTCTTCCGCGCAGCGGTGTTCATTGATGAGCTTGGTGCGTAACTCGGTTTTTTGCAGGTTATCGCTATTCAAGCTGACGACGTCAACGGTGAGGTAACCGCGCTCGGTCATCAATTTGTCGATTTGCTCCTGATACGCGGCGATCACTTCTTCCTGGCTGGCGCCGGGCTGAATTTTTGCCGCGGCTTGCCAACGGTCGAAGCGCACGCCCTGTTCGGCCAGGGTCGAGGCGATGTCCTCGAGGTGGGTCAGGACTTTGTTCGGTATTTCAGGGCTGGAGACGTGATAAACGGACAGGCTGCTCATCTGGGCAACTCCTTAACGGTTCATGCTTCATGGTTCGAGAGCGAGCGCGTCTTCAACTCGCACTCGAACAAAATTCAAAGGCCTCGATCGGTCGCAGTGCGTCGCTCATGCGCGCGCCCCGCGTCGATGATCTCCCGGGCGAGATGTTCACAGGTCAGGCTCATGGCCTGTCCTCTTGCATACGTGTGGCAATGATAACGGCAGCGGCGAAGGCTGCGAGACTGGCAATGCTAAAGGTCAATGTGGCGCCGAGGGCATTCCAGCTGTAGCCCGAATACAACGCGCCCAATGCGCCGCCAGTGCCAGCGAGCGCGGCATACAACGCCTGGCCCTGCCCTTGCTGACGCGCGCCGAAGCTACGTTGCACGAACTGGATGGCAGCCGCGTGAAAGCTGCCGAAAGTTGCGGCGTGCAGCACTTGGGCGAACAGCAATACCCAGAGGAATTCAGCAAACGAACCGAGCAACAACCAACGCAAAGCCGCCAGCAGGAAACTCGCCAGCAGCACCCGGCGCACCGAGAAGCGCGCAAGAATCTTGCTCATGGCCAGGAACATTAATACTTCAGCGACCACGCCCAAGGCCCAGAGCATACCAATCAAGCCACGGGTGTAACCCAGTCGCTCAAGGTGCAGGGTCAGAAAGGTGTAATACGGCCCGTGACTCATCTGCATCAGGGCCACGCAAGTGTAGAACGCCAACACCCCGGGGTTACGCAATTGCTGGAGGAATCCCTCCCCCGCCAACCGTTCACTCTGAACCGGTTGCGCGTTGGGTACCCACAAACTGCTGACGACGATCCCGGCCAAGATCAGCACCAGCGCCACCGGATAGATGTCCAGGCTAAGCCACTCGAACAACCGGCCGAGGGCGACCACGGTGATGATGAATCCGATGGAGCCCCATAGGCGAATCTGACTGTAGCGAGATGTCTGCCCCTGCAAATGCGCCAGGGTGATGACTTCAAACTGCGGCAACACCGCGTGCCAGAAGAACGCGTGCAAGGCCATGACCATTGCCAGCCACGCGTAGCTTTTGCTGACGAAAATCAGTGAGAAGGTCAGCAGCGTACAGACCGCGCCGAACCGCACGATGGCCAGCCGTCGCCCGGTGTAGTCACCGAGCCAGCCCCAGATGTTCGGCGCCACGCAGCGCATCAGCATCGGGATCGCCACCAGTTCGCCAATGCGCGCACTGGAAAAGCCCAGGTGATCGAAATACAGCGCCAGGAATGGCGCTGTCGAACCGAGCAAGGCGAAATAGAACAGATAGAAACTGGAGAGCCGCCAGTACGGGAGCGCCGCCACAGTCAGACCGCAGCGGCTATCAGGTCAGCCATTAAAGCTGACCCAGCACCGGAGTGCTCACGCGCACGTCGGCGTTCTGTCCGCGGTGACGCAGCAAGTGATCCATCAATACGATGGCCATCATCGCTTCGGCAATCGGCGTGGCGCGGATGCCGACGCACGGGTCGTGACGGCCCTTGGTGACGACCTCCGCAGGATTACCATGGATGTCGATGGACCGGCCCGGCGTGGTGATGCTCGAGGTTGGCTTGAGTGCCAGGTGCGCCACGATCGGCTGACCGGACGAGATGCCACCGAGAATGCCGCCGGCGTTGTTGCTGAGGAAACCTTCCGGGGTCATTTCATCGCGGTGTTCGGTGCCACGCTGGGCGATGCTGGCAAAACCGGCGCCGATCTCAACGCCCTTGACCGCGTTGATGCTCATCAGCGCGTGGGCCAGTTCGGCGTCGAGGCGGTCGAAGATCGGCTCGCCGAGGCCCGGCATCACGCCTTCGGCGACCACGGTGATCTTCGCACCGACCGAATCCTGGTCGCGACGCAACTGGTCCATATAGGCTTCCAGCTCCGGCACTTTGTCCGGATCGGGGCTGAAGAAGGCGTTCTCTTCCACCGAATCCCAGGTCTTGAACGGGATTTCGATGGGGCCGAGCTGGCTCATGTAGCCACGAATGACGATGCCTTGGGTGGCCAGGTACTTTTTCGCAATCGCCCCTGCCGCCACGCGCATGGCGGTTTCACGGGCCGAACTGCGACCGCCGCCGCGGTAATCGCGCTCGCCGTATTTGTGGTGGTAGGTGTAGTCGGCGTGGGCCGGGCGGAACAGATCCTTGATCGCCGAATAGTCCTTGGACTTCTGGTCGGTGTTGCGGATCAACAGGCCGATGGCGCAACCGGTGGTGCGGCCTTCGAACACGCCAGAGAGGATTTCGACTTCGTCGGCTTCCTGGCGCTGGGTGGTGTGGCGGCTGGTGCCGGGCTTGCGGCGATCCAGGTCGCGCTGCAGATCCTCAAGGGAAATCTCCAGGCCCGGCGGGCAGCCATCGACAATGGCGACCAGCGCCGGACCATGGCTTTCGCCCGCAGTGGTGACAGTGAACAGCTTGCCGTAGGTATTGCCGGACATGCGGGACGCTCCGTGAAATCGAAACTAAAATACGTAATGCGCGCCAGTATACGCAGGCTACCCGACTAGTTCATCCTCGAACCTTATGGGTGCTTGCGAGTCCAACCGGCACCGAGTGGATGATGGCGTGATGATGCTGCGAGTTCTAGCCTTGAGCCTTACCTTGTTTACCGGCTTTGCACAGGCCACTGTCCTACAACGTCCCATCACATTGGACACGGGCAGCGGCGAGCTTTTCGGCTCGCTGTTGCTGCCCAAGTCCGACACGCCTGTGCCAGTTGTCCTGATCATATCCGGCTCCGGTCCTACGGATCGTGACGGAAACAACCCCGACGGTGGACGCAATGACAGCCTCAAACGGCTGGCCTGGGTGCTGGCCAAACACAACATCGCCAGCGTGCGCTACGACAAACGCGGCGTGGCGGCGAGCCTGGCTGCGACTCCAGACGAACGTAATCTGTCGGTGGAGGCCTATGTGGCCGACGCCGAAGCTTGGGGCCACAAGCTCAAAACCGATCCGCGCTTTGGCAAACTGATTTTGCTCGGCCACAGCGAAGGTGCGTTGATCGCCAGCCTAGCGGCGCCGAACGTCGATGCCGCAGCGGTGATTTCCATGTCCGGCAGCGCCCGGCCGATCGATCAGGTATTGCGCCAGCAGTTGAGCAATCGCCTGCCGCCGCCGTTGATGCTGCGCAGCAATGAATTGCTCGACAGCCTCAAGGCCGGCCACACTGACGACAACGTGCCACCGCAATTGCAGGTGATTTTCCGCCCCAGTGTGCAACCGTATCTGATTTCGCTGTTTCGCCAGGACCCGGCAGCGGCCTTCGCCAAATTGAAAATGCCGGCGCTGATCATCCAGGGCAGCAACGACATTCAGGTCGGCGTGGGTGATGCCAAGGCACTCAAGGCCGCCAAACCGGACGCTGAACTGGCGCTGATCGAAGGCATGAACCACGTGATGCGCATCGTGCCCAACGACGTGAAGCGGCAATTGGCCTCCTATAAAGATCCGCAATTACCGCTGGCGGCCGAACTCGGCGCGCGAATCCTCGAGTTTATTGACGGACTTCGCGCCAGTTAACCGAGGTCAGGGGGCGTTCTCAACTAGTTTTCACGCCGGCCCTTCGGGTTGTGCCTTAAAGCGGGCCAGCCTGCGTTGGCCTTGGAAAGGGAACAACCATTCCCAGCGGCCTGCGCCTTGCCTGGCCCGCTTTAAGGCGACAACGCGGCGTGAAAACTAGTTGAGAACGCCCCCTAGCCCTCCAGTCCTGAAAAAAACGGCCGATAAGCCTTTGTCGCCAGCGCTATGACTGGCGGCAAGCAGAGCTTGGACAGGATCTCGCCGTTATGACTGATACCCAGACTTCACCCGACACCACCGCTGAAAAAGACGCACCGCCAGCGGTCGAGCTGCCGTGGGCGGACGTCCACGTCGAGCACCACAAAATGCTCCGCCTGGCGCCGCTGAAAACCGACCGCAACACCGGTGGACGGCCGTTGCGCTTTGTCGAATTCGGTTACGCTGAACGCAATAGCAAGGAACACAGCCTGATGCGCATGACCATCAAGCTGCCGGGCCAGCGCGTGCGCAAAGAACAGAACCATCTGGACGTGTGGGTCGATCACACCACCAAACGCGTGCATTTCGAGCCGGAAAGCGGCTTGCAGATCGAGCCGATGAACCGCGGCATCGGGCGCTATATGGCAGCTCAGGGCATTACGTGGGCGAAGAAGAGATGGCCCGCCTACACCTTCGACGGTACTGACCTGAACAACAAGGATGCGCTGAACGAAGACACTCGCCTGCGCCGCGATCACTTTCTGCGGGTGCACGGTTTTGACGTGGTCTACGCCGACGCCCAGCATTTGAAGGGCAGCGTTAAAGAGGTGTCAGTCGGTGATTTGCTCGGCGACTGGAACAGCGAAAAGTTGCAACAGGTAGAAATCCTCGAAGCCGCGCAGATGCTCCAGCAAGCCGAGCAGAATCTGGCGGAACAGGAAGTCAAACTGAAGAAGCACGAAGAAAAGGTCAGCAAGTACAAACGCGAAGACGCCGGCCTGCGTTTTACCATTACGTGTCTGGTGGCGTTTGCGGTGTTTCAGGCGGGGTTGTTGATCTGGATTGCTACGCACCGTTGATAGCGTAATCCGCGGCGCGGCCATCGCGGGCAAGCCACGCTCCCACAGGTTTTGTGTGTGCCAGATCAATTGGACACAACACAAAACCTGTGGGAGCGTGGCTTGCCCGCGAAGGCTTTCTAGAGTCAGACGCGAGAAGCGAACAGCGCCTGATGATCGCGGCACTGCTCCGCAGTCAGCATGAACACTCCATGCCCACCGCGCTCGAACTCCAGCCAAGCGAAGTCGACTTCCGGGTACAGCGCTTCGACGTGAACCTGGCTGTTACCCACCTCGACAATCAACAAACCTTTCTCGGTCAGATGATCCGCCGCTTCGGCGAGCATGCGGCGCACCAGGTTCAAACCGTCATCGCCACAGGCCAGGCCCAGCTCCGGTTCGTGCTGATACTCGTGCGGCATGTCGGCGAAATCTTCCGCATCGACGTAGGGCGGGTTCGACACGATCAGGTCGAAACGTTGACCCGGCAAGCCATCAAAACCATCGCCCTGAACGGTGAACACCCGCTCATCGACACCGTGGCGCTCGATGTTCTGGTTCGCCACTTCCAGCGCTTCGAACGACAGATCGGCCAGTACCACTTCGGCGCTCTGGAACTCGTAGGCACAGGCGATGCCGATGCAACCGGAACCGGTGCACAGGTCTAGAATGCGCGCAGGCTCGGCGCCGAGCCACGGTTCGAAACGCTTTTCGATCAGCTCGCCAATTGGCGAACGCGGGATCAGCACGCGTTCGTCGACAATGAACGACATACCGCAGAACCAGGCTTCACCCAGCAGGTAAGCGGTCGGAATGCGCTCTTCGATGCGACGTTTGAGCAGGCGCTGCAAGTTGACCAGTTCGTCCTCTTCCAGATTGCAGTCGAGGTAGCTATCAGCAATTTCCCACGGCAGGTGCAATGCACCCAACACCAGTTGACGGGCTTCGTCCCAGGCGTTGTCGGTCCCATGGCCGAAAAACAGATCCTCCCCATGGAAGCGGCTGACGGCCCAACGGATATGGTCACGCAGGGTACGAAGTCGGGAAGTGATCACGGGGCAAACTCCAGAAAAAACGACTGACGATTCTAACAGCCAAAAGGCGCCGCGACGACGCAGGAAAAACACCGGATCAGATGTAGGACTCTTCTATTTTTTCAGCAAGCTATTGAACAGAACGGGTATCTTGACAAGGCTGCGACCCAACAACGGCGGTGCCTACGATGGTAGCGATTCACAGAAGCGCTCAGCCAGAGGACAATGTCGCAAAAGCCCCACTCGAAGGAGCCCCAGAATGTCCGTTCCAAAAACGATGTTTCAACTCAGCGGCCGTGGTTATGCAGCGGCCAATCTGGGTCATGCGACCCTTGTCATCATCGATGCCCAGAAAGAATACCTCAGCGGCCCCTTGGCACTGAGCGGCATGGATGCTGCCGTCGCGAACATCAAGCAACTGGTGGCCGCTGCCCGTGCAGCCGGTCGGCCGATCGTGCACGTGCGCCACCTCGGCACCGTCGGAGGGCTGTTCGACCCGCAAGGCGAGCGCGGTGAGTTCATCCCGGGCCTGGAGCCACAGGGCGATGAAACCATCATTGGCAAATTGCTGCCGAGTGCGTTTCATGGCACCGAACTGCTGGAGCGCCTACAGAATCTCGGCTCGCTGGACCTTATCGTCTGCGGCTTCATGAGCCACTCCAGCGTCAGCACTACCGTGCGCGCCGCGAAGAACCTGGGCTTTCGTTGCACATTGGTTGAAGACGCCTGCGCGACTCGCGACCTGCCCTACAAGGGTGGCGTCCTGAGCGCCGAGCACGTTCAGCACACCGAAATGGCGATCATGGCGGACAACTTCGCCACCCTCGCCCTGACTCGCGAACTGATCTGATCAACCCTTCGATGAGCGGTCCATGCCGCCGCTCATCCGCAAAAGCCTCTCATTTGCTGTAATTGCCCTAGCCTCAGGAACATCCCGGTCAACTCCCGGTCGAAGGGCCGATACCCATTGAGGAAGGTCGGAATGAAGTTATCCGATGGTTTTGATGCACGCCGCTTGCGGCCCAAAGGCCAAAGCAACTGGCGTTTTCGCTTCGGCGCAGCCATTGCCGCTCTGCTGGCGATGTGCGGCGTGCTGCTGGTGATGGCAGGTGCCGCCAGCCTGCTCGGCCAAGCGCCCGCCTTGGGCGAGTTGAATACCAACCGGGTTGGTTCGGCAGTGATTTTGGCGATTGGCTTGTTCGTACTGTACATCGGGGTGTGGCTGTGGCGCCGCTGCCGCCGCCGTTCGCGTCAATCGCAAGAGCTGAACATGTCCCCGCATTTGATGAAAAAACACGACTGAGCCGAACGCCACGCGTTTTGTCGCGCCCCATTCGCTTCGACTTGGGTAAACTGGCCGCCCTTCGCGGAGGCTGACATGCAAGACGACGATTTTTCCCTGTTCAAAAGCGCGATCCAAGGCGTCAAGCCGATCAAGCACGATCGCGCCGAAACCGGCAAACCCAAGGCCGACCGCGCGCAAATTGCCAAGCTGCGCCAGGCCGCCACCGTGCGCACCGATGCCACCACCGTTGATGGGCTGTCTGATCAGTTCGTCATTGATGTCGGCCCCGAAGATGAGCTGATGTGGGCCCGCGACGGCGTCCAGGAAAGCCAGATGCGCAAGCTCAAGATCGGACAGATTCCGTTCGAAGGCAGCCTCGATCTGCATGGCATGAACGTGGAAAAGGCCCGTGAAACCTTGTGGGCCTTTCTGGCCGAAGCGACCAAATTCGAAATCCGCTGCGTACGCGTCACCCACGGCAAAGCGGTGCGCCTGGACGGCAAGCGGCCGATGATCAAGAGTCACGTCAACACGTGGCTGCGTCAGCATTCACAGGTGCTCGGCTTCACCTCGTGCCAACCGAAACACGGCGGCGCCGGAGCGGTTTATGTGATGCTCAAACGCACCATGATGGAAGGTCGCGACGAGTGATGCCGTCGCTTCACGCTTGCAGCGCCGTGTCCGTCACCGTACCCTTGCCCTTTGCGTAAAATCCCACAGGTAGTTTCATGTCCCTGGAACAGAATTACACCGAGATTCTCGGCCAATTGGGCGAGGACGCCTCCCGCGAGGGCCTGCTCGACACGCCAAAACGTGCCGCCAAAGCCATGCAGTACCTCTGCCGCGGTTATGAACAGACACTGGAAGAGGTCACCAACGGTGCCTTGTTCAGCTCCGACAACAGCGAGATGGTGCTGGTCAAGGACATCGAGCTCTACTCGTTGTGCGAGCACCACATGCTGCCGTTCATCGGCAAGGCCCATGTTGCCTACATCCCGAGCGGCAAGGTCCTGGGGCTGTCGAAAGTCGCGCGGATCGTCGATATGTACGCTCGCCGCCTGCAGATCCAGGAAAACCTCAGTCGCCAGATCGCCGATGCGGTCCAGCAAGTCACCGGCGCCCTGGGCGTTGCGGTGGTGATCGAGGCCAAGCACATGTGCATGATGATGCGCGGTGTGGAGAAACAGAACTCGACGATGATCACCTCGGTGATGCTCGGCGAGTTCCGCGAAAACGCGGCCACCCGCAGCGAGTTTCTCAGCCTGATCAAGTAACTCGCAGCACGAAGAAAACCGGCACTGATCGCCGGTTTTTTTTCGCCTGCGAAAATCAGGTAAGCTGCGCGCCTTCTGTTTGCCCCTGTGAGGCTTATACCGTGTTCGTTAAAGCGCTTCGTGTCGGCCTTGGCCAACTGATCATCTTCATCGACTTCATCACTCGTCCGCGCAAAAAACAGCGCCCTGCCGAAGCTCAGGCTCAGGTCAACACGGCCGCCAAGGACCTGACCCTGTATCAGTTCCACGCTTGCCCGTTCTGCGTGAAAACCCGTCGCACCCTGCGTCGCCTGAACGTTCCGGTGGCGTTGCGCGATGCCAAGAACGACGAACAGGATCGCCAGACCCTGCTTGAGCAAGGTGGCAAGATCAAGGTGCCGTGCCTGCGCATCGAAGAGAATGGCCAGACCACCTGGATGTATGAATCCAAGGTAATCATTGATTATCTGGATAAGCGGTTTGCTGCAGCCTGAGGTTTTTGTGGTGCTGCTGATGGCCTCTTCGCGGGCAAGCCTCGCTCCTACAGGTTGGCGGTGTGTGCGAATGGTCACCTCGCCCCCGTAGGAGCGAGGCTTGCCCGCGAAGGCGTCAGCACAAGCACTACAAATCCAGGGCAAAAATAAACCGGCCGATTGGCCGGTTTGTTGTTTATACCCTCCCCTCAAGCCGCTTTTGCTGCCTGGGCCTGACGCACCACCGTCGCCAATCGCTTGAGCCCTTCATCCAGCCGCGCCGGGTCGATGTGGCTGAAGTTCAGCCGCAGATGACCGGGGTTGTTGTCCGGCTCAGGAAAAAACGGCTCGCCCGGCATAAACGCCACATCCGCCGCCAGCGCAGCCTTGAGCAGCGTGCGCGTATCCAGCGGCTGCTTGAGCGTCAGCCAGAAAAACAACCCACCCTGCGGCACATTCCACTGCGCCAGATCGCAAAAGTGCGTTTCCAATGCCGACTGAAACGCATCCCGACGACCCCGATAGAAGTCACGCAACTCACCCAGGTGCTGCTGATATTTTTCGGTGCCGATCCATTGCAGCGCTTGCCATTGCCCGATGCGGTTGGTGTGCAGATCGGCCGATTGCTTGAGCCGCAGCAAGTGCGCAAACAGGTCCGGGCTGGCGATCAGGTAACCGACCCGCAGGCCCGGTAACAGGGTTTTCGACACGGTGCCGGTGTAGATCCAGCTGGCTTTGTTCAAGCGACTGACGATCGGGGTGGCACTGCCGCCATCGAAGGTCAGTTCGCGGTAGGGTTCGTCTTCGATCAGAGTCACGCCGAACTCGTCGAGCAACGCCGCCACCGCGTCACGCTTGGCCTCGCTGTAGCGCACCGCTGACGGGTTCTGAAACGTCGGAATCAGGTAGATGAACGCTGGCTTGTGTTTTTCCAGACGGCTGCGCAATTGCACCAGGTTCGGGCCGTCGGCTTCCTGTGAGACGGTGATGCAGTCGGCGCCGAACAGCTGAAAAATCTGCAACGCCGCCAGATAGGTCGGCGCTTCAAGCAGGATCTCGGTGCCTTTGTCGATGTAGAGCTTGGCCGCCAGATCGAGGGTTTGCTGAGAACCGCTGACCACCAACACCTGACTCGCCTCACACGGCACACCCAACGCTCGGGCTTCGGCCGCCAGCGCCTCACGCAGTTCCGGCTCGCCTTCGCTCATGCCGTATTGCCCCATGGACAGCGGCATATGCACCCACTCGACTTTCGGCAGCATGGCTTCGGCCGGCAAACCGCCGGCGAACGACATCACTTCTGGACGCTGGGCGGCGGCGAGGATTTCACGGATCAAAGAACTTTTAAGGCGCGAGACACGTTCGGAAAAAGCCATGGGGGTCACCGGTAGCGAGGCCTGAGGAAAATGAGTCAAACTGATTGACCGAAATTACGACAGACCGAGCGGATACGTCAATATGCTTGACCTTAAAAACCCCAGCACTCAGCAACAAGCCATGGAAGCGTTTTTCTTCGGTTACCAGGCGTTCACCGCCAAGGCCGACGAAATGCTCGAGCGTCGCGGCTTGAGCCGGGTGCACCAACGCATCGTGTTTTTCATCGCCCGCTACCCTGCCCTCAGCGTCAAGGAGTTGCTGGCGTTGCTCGGCGTGAGCAAGCAGGCGCTGAACATTCCGCTGCGTCAGTTAGTGGAAATGCATTTGGTGAACAGCGTCGCGTCCGAGACCGACAAGCGTAAGCGGTTGCTGGAGCTGACTGCGGAAGGCGCGCGGTTCGAGCAGTCGTTGCGACGCGAGCAGGTGAAATTGCTCGAGCGGGTGTTTGCCGAAGCTGGGGAGACGGCGGTGAATGGGTGGTTGGCGGTGAATCTCGCGCTGGGTAAAGCCCAGGTCTTTCCAAGCTGATCGTTCCCACGCTCTGCGTGGGAATGCATCCCGTGACGCTCTGCGTCACATCAACGGCGGACGCAGAGCGTCCATGGCGGCATTCCCACGCAGAGCGTGGGAACGATCGTCTATAGCCGATATATCCCGATCAACAAACTTTTCGTCTACAAAATCAAAAACATTATTTGCTTTATTTGTATACAAAAGCATAATTCGCTTCGTGCGAGTTCCTGACCAACAGGTCAACAAATTCGCAAGTACCTCAAAGGGTCGCTGCCACCCTCATGGGTCCGGCCCTGGAAATAACAATAAAACTCTTGAGGAGTACTCGCTGTGGAAAGCCGCAAATCCGAAGCCCCGACGCTGGAACTCTCGCCGCCATTACGCAATGGCTGGCTGGAGCGCATCTTCAAACTCAGCTTGCACGGCACCACGGTGAAGACCGAGTTGATTGCCGGTCTGACAACCTTCATCACCATGGCCTACATCATCTTCGTCAACCCGAACATCATGGCCGATGCCGGCATCGACCACGGTGCGGCGTTCGTCGCCACCTGTATCGCCGCCGCACTGGGTTGCCTGCTGATGGGCCTGTACGCCAACTGGCCGGTCGGCCTGGCGCCAGGCATGGGCCTGAACGCGTTCTTCACCTACACCGTGGTCGGCACCATGGGCTACAACTGGGAAACCGCCCTCGGTGCGGTGTTCGTCTCCGGTGTGTTGTTCATGTTCCTGACCTTTTCGCGGATTCGCGAATGGCTGCTCAACAGCATTCCAGTGAGTTTGCGCTTTGCCATGGGCGCCGGTGTGGGCCTGTTTCTAGGGCTGATCGGCTTGAAAACCGCGGGCATCGTTGTCGATAGCCCGGCCACTCTGATCAAGCTTGGTTCCCTGCGCGAGCCTGGTCCGCTGCTGGCGGCCATCTGCTTCCTGATGATCGCCGTGCTCAGCTACCACAAAGTGTTCGGTGCGATCCTCATCAGCATCATCACCGTAACCCTGGCTGGTTGGGGCCTGGGGCTGGTGCACTACGAGGGCATCATGTCTGCCCCGCCGAGCCTGGCTCCGACGTGGATGGCCATGGACGTCGCCGGTGTATTCAATATCAGCATGATCAGCGTGGTTCTGGCTTTCCTCTTTGTGCACATGTTTGACACCGCTGGCACCTTGATGGGCGTTGCACAACGCGCAGGTCTGGTAAACGCTGACGGCAAGATCGAAAACCTTTCCCGCGCTCTCAAAGCCGACAGTGCTTCCAGCGTATTCGGTGCGGTGGTCGGTGTTCCGCCCGTCACCAGCTATGTGGAAAGTGCCGCGGGTGTCGCCGCGGGTGGTCGGACTGGTCTTACCGCTGTGACCGTAGGTGTGCTATTTATTGCCGCAATGTTTTTCGCACCGCTGGCTGGCATGATCCCCGCTTACGCAACCGCCGGTGCGCTGATTTATGTGGCGATGCTGATGATGGGCGGCATGGCACACATCGAATGGGACGAAGCGACCGACAGCATTCCGGCGATCGTTACCGCGATCATGATGCCGCTGACCTTCTCGGTCGCCGACGGTATCGCGCTGGGCTTTATCACTTACGTGGTGCTGAAGGCTTTCACCGGTAAACACAAGGAAATTTCCGTCAGTTTGTGGGTGCTCTGCGCGATCTTCATCGCCAAGTTCATTTTCTTGTAAGCCGTCTACGTTTCAAAAACAGTGTTTCAAAACAGCCTCACCCCGTCGGGTGAGGCTTTTGCATATAGGGAGGAAAGTGATGAGTCTGGAAACCTGGCTGCTGTTCAGCGGCGCTGCGCTGGTGGTGATCCTGATCCCGGGGCCACTGTCTTTGCTGATGATCAGCAACAGTCTGAATTACGGTTTGCGCCGTTCTTACCCGGCGTTTCTGGGAGGCGTGATTGCGTCGATCTGCCTGCTCAGTGCTTCGGCGCTTGGCTTGGGCGCATTGTTGCTGGCGTCGGAACAGCTGTTCAGCGCCCTTAAAATCGTCGGTGCGCTGTACCTGTTCTATCTCGCTTGGCAGAGCTGGCAGCAATCGCGTCAGCCATCCCAAGGCGCCGAAGTGCCCCAGGCTGCGCCGGTGCCGCGCTTTCGTGCACTGTTCGGGCGCGCGTTCATGCTCGGCGCGAGCAATCCGAAAGACATTTTGTTCTTTGCCGCTTTCCTGCCGCAGTTTCTGAGTGCCGAGCAACCCTTCCTGCCGCAGTTGCTGGTGATGATTGCCACCTGGACCGTGCTGGATCTGCTGTGCAAATTGGCTTATGGCCTCGGTGCCCATGGCGCGGCGCGGTATTTGCGCAGCGGCAATGGGCAGAGCTGGTTTAACCGGGTGAGTGCGGGGTTGTTCAGTGGTGCCGGTGCTGCGTCGTTGTTGAGTCGCTAAAAGCTTCGCGGGCAAGCCTCGCTCCTACAGGGATTTTGTTGTTCTTACATAACATGAACGACGCAAATCCTGTAGGAGCGAGGCTTGCCCGCGAAGGGTCCCTCCCATGCACCACATATCTCAGGGCAAAAAAAAGCCCGCAGTGTGAGCGGGCGAAAGACCAAAGAAGCTATATGCGCAGTCGCTTCTCGGAGGAGGCAGCTGCTTGGGGGATCAACTGCCTCGATACGTGGAATAGCTATACGGCGAAATCAACAACGGCACGTGGTAGTGATCCTGTTCCGCAGAGATGCCGAAACGCAGCACCACCACATCCAGGAACGCAGGCTCAGGCAGCTGAACCCCACGGGCGCGGTAGTAATCACCCGCATGAAACTGAAGCTGATAGACCCCGGACCGGTAGTCATCGCCTTGCAGCAGCGGCGAATCGACACGGCCATCGCTGTTGGTGAGCGCAGTGGCGACCAATTCCAGCTGCGAACCTTCAACGCGGTACAACTCGACCTTGATCGAACTGCCCGGGCAACCGTGTGCAGCGTCCAAAACGTGTGTAGTCAAACGTCCCATTGATTCTGCGCGCCTGCCTGCGTGGAGCAGTCAGACCTCGCGCCTCCCGAAGTCAGTTGAAAAGGAGACCGCACCGTTTCGGAGCACGAAAAGCTGCGGCGAGCGACTGATTAAGACACTTTTCATAAAAATTGTACACAATAAAAACGACATTTTTACCGCCAACTCCGCCATTCAGGGTTTAACGGCGAATCTGACGCAAAACCATACGATCAGCGGACCTCCTATCCATTAGCTGACCAGTCAGGCAGGTTTCTTGCAGCACCCTTCAAAGTGACCAGTCAGTGAAAAATGCAAAAAATCAGGCTTACAAAGTGAATATAAAGTTGTATACAATCACTCCATCGCTGTGACGCCAGCCTGCCCTCTCATCGCCAGGCCGCCACACACACCCTGACTTTGAACAAGTCGACACGAACAAGAAGGAAGACTGCAGTGAGCGCTGACTATCCACGCGACCTGATCGGTTACGGCAGTAACCCTCCTCACCCACACTGGCCGGGCAATGCCCGCATCGCGCTGTCCTTCGTGCTCAATTACGAGGAAGGTGGCGAGCGCAATATCCTGCACGGCGATAAAGAGTCCGAAGCGTTCCTCTCGGAAATGGTCTCGGCGCAGCCGCTGCAAGGCGAGCGCAACATGAGCATGGAATCCCTTTACGAGTATGGCAGCCGTGCCGGCGTCTGGCGGGTTCTGAAACTGTTCAAGGAATTCGACATTCCGCTGACCATCTTCGCCGTGGCTATGGCCGCCCAGCGCCACCCGGACGTGATCCGCGCGATGGTCGAGGCCGGCCACGAAATCTGCAGCCACGGCTATCGCTGGATCGATTACCAGTACATGGACGAAGCGCAGGAACGCGAGCACATGCTCGAAGCGATCCGCATCCTCACCGAAATCACCGGCGAGCGCCCACTGGGCTGGTACACCGGCCGCACCGGCCCGAACACCCGTCGGCTGGTGATGGAAGAAGGCGGTTTCCTTTACGACTGCGACACCTACGACGACGACCTGCCCTACTGGGAACCGAACAACCCGACCGGTAAGCCGCATTTGGTGATCCCGTACACCCTGGACACCAACGACATGCGCTTCACTCAGGTTCAGGGCTTCAACAAGGGCGACGATTTCTTCGAATACCTCAAAGATGCGTTCGACGTGCTATATGCCGAAGGCGCCGAGGCACCGAAGATGTTGTCGATCGGTCTGCACTGCCGGTTGATCGGCCGTCCGGCGCGTCTGGCCTCGCTCAAACGCTTTATCGAATACGCTAAAAGTCATGAACAGGTGTGGTTCAGCCGCCGCGTCGACATCGCTCGCCACTGGCACCAAACCCACCCGTTCCAAGGGACCGCGAAATGAGCACCTTTCAAACCATCAAACCATCGACCCTGAGCCGCGACGCGTTCGTCGCCGCCTTCGCCGACATCTACGAACATTCGCCATGGGTGGCCGAGAAGGCCTTCGATCTGGGCCAGGACGCTTCGATCGACGAGATCGAAACCCTGCACCAGCGCATGAGCGACATCTTGTTGAGCGCTGATCACACGAGCCAACTGGCCCTGATCAACGCTCACCCGGACCTGGCCGGCAAAGCTGCCGTCCAGGGCCAGCTTACCGCTGCCAGCACTGAAGAACAGTCTGGCGCGGGTATTCACCAATGCTCGAGCGATGAGTTCCAGCGCTTCACCGAGCTGAACGACGCCTACAAAGCCAAGTTCAAGTTTCCCTTCATCATGGCGGTAAAAGGCAGCAACCGGCATCAGATCCTCGCGGCGTTCGAAACGCGCATCCACAACTCGGTCGACACCGAATTCAAATGTGCGCTGGCGGAGATTAACAAGATCGCCCTGTTCCGATTACTGACCCTATAGCGAACTTGGCCCGAGCGTTAAAAAACGCGGAAAACGCCCAGGGCCCTGCAAGCATCCCAAGCCAACTAATTAAAGGCAGACAAGAAGAATGAAAGCTTACGCCGTACCTTTCGAGAAGTTCGTCAACCTGGCCGACGCCCGTCTGGGCACCAAAATCATCTCGGTCACCGATGACTGGTTCGCAGACGCCAACCGTCTGTTCCAACCGACCCCGGCCGTGTGGAAGGAGGGCGTGTTCGATGACAACGGCAAGTGGATGGACGGCTGGGAGTCGCGCCGCAAGCGCTTCGAAGGCTACGACAGCGCGGTGATTCGCCTGGGCGTACCGGGCTCGATCAAAGGCGTGGACATCGACACTTCATTCTTCACCGGCAACTACCCGCCATCGGCCTCCCTGGAAGCCTGCTTCCTGGCCTCGGGCGAGCCGGACGAAAACACCCAGTGGACTGAAGTGCTGTCGGCCGTCGAACTGCAAGGCAACAGCCACCACTACCACGAAATCAACAACGACCAGGCCTTCAGCCACCTGCGCTTCAACATCTACCCGGATGGCGGCGTGGCCCGTCTGCGTGTGTACGGCATTCCGTTCCGCGACTGGTCCGCTGTGGGCGACAACGAACAGGTCGACCTGGCCGCAGCCCTGAACGGTGGCCGTGCACTGGCCTGCTCCGACGAGCACTTCGGCCGCATGAGCAACATCCTCAACCCGGGCCGTGGCATCAACATGGGCGATGGCTGGGAAACCGCACGTCGTCGTACGCCAGGCAATGACTGGGTGATCGTCGCGCTGGGTCACGCCGGCGAGATTGAGAAAGTCATCGTCGACACCCTGCACTTCAAAGGCAACTACCCGGACACTTGCTCGATCCAGGGTGCATTCGTGAAAGGCGGCACCGACAGCCAGATCGAAACCCAATCGTTGTTCTGGCGCGAACTGTTGCCAAGCCAGAAGCTGGAAATGCACGCTGAACATACCTTCGCCGAGCAGATCAAGGCACTGGGCCCGATCACCCACATCCGCCTGAACGTGTTCCCGGATGGGGGCGTGAGCCGCCTGCGCGTTTTGGGCAAGGTCGCTAAATAAAATAAGCGCTGAACCCAATCATCGCCAGCAGGCTGGCTCCCACAGGGAAATGCATTCCAAATGTGGGAGCTAGCCTGCTAGCGATAGCAACAGAACCAACAACACAGAATTCGGAAAAGAAGACCAGCATGCGCACATTGACGATTGAACCGCTGACCAAAGAAGCCTTCGCCCCTTTCGGTGACGTGATCGAAACCGACGGCAGCGATCACTTCATGATCAACAACGGTTCGACCATGCGCTTTCACAAACTGGCGACGGTGGAAACCGCCACGCCAGAGGACAAGGCAATCATCAGCATTTTCCGCGCCGATGCGCAGGACATGCCGCTGACCGTCTGCATGCTGGAGCGTCATCCGCTGGGCAGCCAGGCTTTCATTCCGCTGCTCGGCAACCCCTTTCTGATCGTGGTCGCGCCACTTGGCGATGAACCTGTATCAGGCTTGGTCCGCGCCTTCGTCACCAACGGCAGGCAGGGCATTAATTACCATCGCGGCGTTTGGCACCATCCGGTGCTGACGATCGAAAAGCGGGATGACTTCCTGGTGGTTGATCGCAGTGGCACAGGCAATAACTGCGATGAGCATTTTTTCAAAGAGGATGAGCGTTTGATCCTCGCCCCCCACCAATAAGAGAAGGTCTGATCACTCGACGACAGAGTGACAGGCGAGAGGTAAAGACTGTGGAAGCACATCTGTTGGAATGGCTGAACCTGAGCGTGCGCTGGGTTCACATGATCACTGGCGTGGCCTGGATCGGCGCGTCGTTCTATTTCGTCTGGCTGGAGAACAACCTCAATCGGGTCAACCCGAAAAACGGGCTGGCGGGCGATTTGTGGGCGATCCATGGCGGCGGTATCTATCACCTGGAAAAATACAAACTGGCTCCACCGACCATGCCGGATAACCTGCACTGGTTCAAATGGGAAGCCTACTTCACCTGGTTGTCGGGGGTCGCACTGCTGTGCGTGGTGTTCTACTCCAACCCGACGCTGTACCTGCTCGCTCCCGGCAGCAGCCTGAGTGGCCCTGAAGGTGTTCTGCTGGGAATCGGCTCGCTGTTCGTCGGCTGGTTCGTCTACTCCTTCCTCTGCGACTCGGCCCTGGGCAAACGCCCTGCCCTGCTCGGCTTCATCCTGTTCGTGCTGATCATTGGCGCGGCTTACGGCTTCAGCAAAGTGTTCAGCGGTCGTGGGGCGTACCTGCACGTCGGCGCGATCATCGGCACCATCATGGTCGGTAACGTGTTCCGCATCATCATGCCGGCCCAACGCGCATTGGTGGCGGCGATTGCCGAGAACCGCACGCCCGATCCGGCGCTGCCGGCCAAAGGTTTGCTGCGCTCGCGGCACAACAACTACTTCACCTTACCGGTGCTGTTCATCATGATCAGCAACCACTTCCCGAGCACCTATGGCAGCCAATACAACTGGCTAATCCTGGCCGGGATCGCGGTGCTGGCGGTGTTGGTGCGTCACTACTTCAACACCCGTCACGACAGCCACAAATTCGCCTGGACCCTGCCCGCTGCGGCGGTCGGCATGATCTGCCTGGCCTACGTGACCGGGCCGGCGCCGATGTCCAGCGCACCGGAAGTGGCCAAGGCGCCTGGGACCATCGAGTACCAGCCGTTGCCGGAAACAGCCCTCGGAGGTGGCAAGAAACCGGCTGAAGCTGCACCGACGGCAGCCCCTGAAACTGCACCCGCCCAGGCATCCAATGCCGGTCCTGCCTTCGACAAGGTGCACGACGTGATCCAGGAGCGCTGCACAGTCTGCCATTCGGCGAAACCCACCAGCCCGCTGTTCAGCGCGGCGCCGGCGGGCGTGATGTTCGATACCCCGGAGCAGATCAAGCTTCAGGCCCCGCGCATCCAAGCCCAGGCTGTCGCCAGCCAGATCATGCCGTTGGGCAACATCACCCAGATGACCCAGCAAGAGCGCGACCTGATCGGTGCGTGGATTGTTCAGGGAGCTCAAACCCAATAAGCAACACACCGTTGTGGCGAGGGGGCTTTTGTGGCCACAACAAGCCCCCCCGCCACAGGTCCACCTGATACAAAAAATCACAAGAATAAAAAAAATCCGAGGTGTTGCATTCCGAGCTGCCACGCCCACCCGCACTGCCCCACTAAAAGACAAACCCCCTTGTGGGAGCGAGCCTGCTCGCGATGACGGTAAGACATTCAACATCCGTGTTTGATTGAACCAACGCCATCACGAGCAGGCTCTCTCCCACAAGGGTGGCTGCCTGCGCCTCAAACAATAAAAACAAAAGAGAGCAACAGATGATTCGGATAAAAACCAGCGTGCTGTTGGGCTCTGGCCTGTTGGCCGCGAGCCAGGCCATGGCCGGTGATTTACTGCTGTGGCAAACCAACAGCCTTAGCTACCTGTACGGCAAGAATTTCGTGATCAACCCGTCGATCCAGCAGACGGTGACGTTCGAACACGCCGACAAATGGAAGTACGGCGATAACTTCCTGTTCATCGACAAGGTCTTCTACAACGGCGAAGAAGACCGCAATAAAGGCCCCCACGCCTTCTATGGCGAATTCAGTCCGCGCCTGTCCTTTGGCAAGATACTCGACCGTCGTTTCGAGTTTGGCCCGGTCAAGGACGTATTGCTGGCCATGACTTACGAGTATGGCGAAGGCGACAGCGAAGCGTATCTGATCGGCCCGGGTTTCGATCTGGCAGTACCGGGTTTCAACTACTTCACCTTGAACTTCTATCGTCGCCAGACCGAAGGCCCACGTCCCGGTGATGGTGTCTGGCAGATCACTCCCACTTGGTCCTACAGCGTTGCGCTAGGCAATTCTAACCTGTTGATCGATGGCTATCTGGACTGGGTGGTGGACAACGATCGCAACGCACGCGGCACTTACCACGCCAACTTGCACATCAATCCGCAGATCAAATACGACCTGGGCAAAGCCTTGGGCTGGGGCGATAAATTCGTCTACGTCGGCACCGAATACAGCTATTGGAAAAACAAGTACGGAATCGAAAACAGCGCCAACTTTGACACTAACCAAAACACCGCCAGCCTGCTGGTAAAGGTGCACTTTTAAGATGGCCCGCAACCGTGCCCGATACCTGTCATGGGTGCTCTGTTGCGGGGCACTTGAGACCTGGCCAAGGAGTCAGTATTCTCCGCGCCCGCCCGAATCCGCTCTAAAAAAAAGCGCGGATTTAATTCCTGACCAGAAAGCCAACTTATCCCGGCTCTGGACAGTACCAAGGCTTCTCGAATTGACGCTCAATCGACTGTTTTCGAACAGCCGAGCGGGCGTTTTTTTACTTTTTGAAAGCCTTGGCTCAGCTCTTGCTAACAGCACTAAAGCTGACCGACTGGATTGTTTTTACAGCAAAGAAAAGGCGCCACACCAGAGCGCCGACCTTAGAAAAATAACGTGGAACCACCTACTTTTTGGGAGCAACCGAATGAAACGTACGTGCACCAGCCTGATGCTCGCGGGATCCTTGCTGGCCGGGGGCCAGGCAATGGCCGGCGATTTGCTGCAATGGCAGAACAACAGCCTGACCTACCTTTATGGCAAGGACTTCCAGGTCAACCCGCGCATTCAGCAAACCGTCACCTTCGAGCACGCCGATGCCTGGAAATACGGGGACAACTTCGTGTTCGTCGACAAGATTTTCTACAACGGCAAGGAAGACAGCGGCGTCGGCTCGAACACCTATTACGGCGAAATCAGCCCACGCTTGTCGTTTGGCAAGATCTTCGACCAGAAACTGGCGTTCGGCCCGATCAAAGACGTGCTGCTGGCCATGACGTACGAGTTCGGTGAGGGCGATACCGAGTCTTACCTGATCGGTCCGGGTTTCGACCTGGCGATTCCCGGGTTCGACTACTTCCAGTTGAACTTCTACCAGCGTCACACCGAGGGCAGCCGTGCGGGTGACAACGTCTGGCAGATCACCCCGGTGTGGTCCTACACCATTCCCGTGGGCGATTCGAATATCCTGATCGATGGTTTCATGGACTGGGTGGTCGACAACGACAAGAACAGCAAAGGCACCTACCACGCCAACCTGCACTTCAACCCACAGATCAAATACGACTTGGGCAAAGCCCTGAACATCGGCGAGAAGCAGTTGTACGTCGGTGTCGAGTACGACTACTGGTCAGACAAGTACGGGATCAAGGACAGCCAGTACTTCAAGACCGATCAGAGCAACACGAGCTTCCTGGTGAAGTTCCACTTCTAATCGTAAAAGCTTCGCGGGCAAGCCTCGCTCCTACAGTGGATCTGTGCCATTCACAAATCCACTGTAGGAGCGAGGCTTGCCCGCGAATGGCCGCACCACATATCTCAAGCCGGAACCGCAGGCTCCACCAACCCCAGAAACCGGCACAACTCATGCCGTTTGGCCAACGCATCGCGCCGCCCCAGATCGATCAACTCACTGCAATATCCCGCCTCGAACAGCAGATAACTCAATACCCCTGCCCCGCTGGTCTTGGTCGCCCCCGGCCCGCGCAAAAACAGACGCAAGGCCGCCGGCAATTCCTGGCGATGCCGCGCCGCAATTTCATCGATCGGCTGACTCGGCGAAATCACCAGCACCTCCACCGGCGCTGCTCCCAATGCCCGACTCGGCGCGCCGTCGGGCAACAGATGGCTGAACTGATTCAGACGCTGCAGCAACTCGATGTCACTTTCCAGGCTGTCAATGAACGTACTGTTAAGCATGTGCCCGCCGATTTGCGCCAGGGTTGGCTGCTGACCGGTATAGGCGCGTTGCAGCGGCTGTTGCGGGTCGACCCCGCGCGGGTTGCCGCTGACGCCCACCACCAGCACGCGGCTGGCGCCCAGGTGCAGGGCCGGGCTGATCGGTGCTGATTGACGCACCGCGCCATCGCCGAAATATTCTTCGCCGATCTTCACCGGCGCAAACAGCAATGGAATCGCCGAACTGGCCAGCAAATGTTCGACGCTCAATTGGGTCGGTACGCCGATTCGCCGATGGCGCAACCAGGACTCGATCGTGCCGCCGCCCTGATAAAACGTGACGGCCTGACCGGACTCATAGCCAAACGCTGTGACCGCCACCGCCTTCAATTGCTTTTGCGCGATGGCCTCGGCAATTCCGGGCATGTGCAGTTTGTCGTTGAGTAAACCGCGCAGCGGTGAGCTGTTGAGCAAGGCCACTGGCACCTGAGCGCCAATCCCCAGCAAACTGTGACTGACAAAGCGGGTGGCTTGATGGATCACCCCCGGCCAGTCGCTGCGCAACACCAGATGGCTGCGAAAACCTTGCCAGAAGGCGGTCAGGCTCTGAATCGCGCCGCGAAAGTCCATTGCCCCACTGGCCAGGCTGACCGCGTTGATCGCGCCGGCCGAGGTGCCGACGATTACCGGAAACGGATTCGCCGCCCCCACCGGCAGCAACTCGGCAATCGCCGCCAGCACGCCCACCTGATAAGCCGCCCGAGCCCCGCCGCCGGAAAGTATCAACCCTGTAACCGGTTCAGCAGAACTCATCGCAACACTCCATGGTGCTTAAAGGGATCGGTGGCTCAACCGCGTTTGGCGTACAGCTTCGGTTCGCCCGGTGGACGGCTCTTGAAGCGGCGATGTGCCCAGAGGTATTGCTCCGGACATTCGCGCAACGCGCTTTCGACCCACTGGTTGATCCGAATGCAGTCAGCCTCTTCCGTCTCGCCGGGAAAGCCCTCCAGCGGCGCATGGATCACCAACCGATAACCGCTGCCATCCGCCAGGCGTTGCTGAGTGAATGGCACCACCAGCGCTTTGCCCAGCCGCGCAAACTTGCTGGTGGCGGTAACCGTCGCCGCCTGAATCCCGAACAACGGCACGAAGATACTTTGCTTGGCGCCATAGTCCTGATCCGGCGCGTACCAGATCGCTCGGCCTGACCGCAGCAGTTTGAGCATGCCACGCACGTCGTCGCGCTCCACTGCCAGCGAGTCGAGATTGTGCCGCTCGCGGCCACGACGCTGGATGTAGTCGAACAACGGATTCTTGTGTTCGCGGTACATGCCATCAATGGTGTGCTGCTGGCCGAGCAGCGCCGCGCCGATTTCCAGCGTGGTGAAATGCACGGCCATCAGAATCACGCCCTTGCCCTCTGTCTGGGCCTGCTTCAAATGCTCCAGGCCTTCGACATGGGCCAGTTTCGCCAGACGCTTGCGCGACCACCACCAGCTCATGGCCATCTCGAAGAAGGCGATGCCGGTGGAGGCGAAATTTTCCTTGAGCAGACGCGTGCGCTCGGCAGCGCTCTTTTCAGGGAAACACAGCTCAAGATTGCGCTTGGCAATGCGCCGTCGGTCGCCCGCCACTCGGTACATCAAGGCACCCAAGACGCGACCGACCGACAGCAACGCCGGATATGGCAACTGCACAATCAGCCACAACAGCCCCAAGCCACACCACAGCGGCCAGAAACGTGGAGAAAGAAATGCTGTTCGAAAACGCGGGCGATCCATTAAAGGTTCCGTCAAGACAGTGGCCGCGCATTCTACATCGTTCGACCCGGCTTGCGGCCCGCGGGCGTTCTCGTTATAAGTCTCGGCACTTTTAGTGACAAGTCGTTGTATGCCGACCATGAGCCAAACCGAACCGCTAGACCAAGATCCCGTGTTCCAGTTGAAGGGCAGCATGCTCGCCATTACGGTGCTGGAACTGGCCCGTAACGACCTAGAGAACCTTGATCGACAACTGGCCGCCAAGGTCGCCCAGGCGCCCAACTTCTTCAGCAACGCGCCGTTGGTACTGGCCCTGGACAAACTCCCAGCCAGCGAAGGCTCGGTCGATCTTCCGGGGCTGATGCGCATCTGCCGCCAGCATGGCCTGCGCACCCTGGCGATCCGTGCCAGCCGCATTGAAGACATTGCCGCCGCCATCGCCGTCGATCTGCCGGTGCTGCCGCCGTCCGGTGCCCGCGAGCGCCCGCTCGACCCGCTCGAAGGCACTGTGGCGAAAAAACCGGAAAAACCACCGGAGCCGACCATCAAACCGACCAAAATCATTACCTCGCCGGTACGCGGTGGCCAGCAGATTTATGCCCAGGGTTGCGATTTGGTGGTGATTTCGTCGGTCAGCCCGGGGGCGGAACTTCTCGCCGATGGGAACATCCATGTATACGGCGCGATGCGCGGTCGTGTCTTGGCCGGCGTCAAAGGTGACACGAAAGCCAGGATTTTCTGTCAGCAAATGACCGCTGAACTGGTCTCCATCGCCGGCCACTACAAGGTTTCCGAGGATCTGCGTCGTGATCCATTGTGGGGCGCGGGCGTACAAGTCAGCCTGTCGGGCGACGTGTTGAACATCATTCGGCTTTAACGGATACTGCCGCATTTTCCAAGCATCTCTAAAACGTAGCGAAAACGGCTCAAACGAAGTAGGAAAAAGGCTAAAAGTAGTGTTTACCGGGGGTAAACGCCGCTCAAAACCGGATTCCAGCCAAGGCTGTCCGACTGCAGTAGTTTTTCAAGAGATGTTTTTCAGGGGCTAAACGTCCTTTTTCCTTAGGGGTAAAACACCTTGGCCAAGATTCTCGTGGTTACATCCGGCAAGGGTGGTGTGGGTAAGACCACCACCAGCGCCGCTATCGGTACCGGCCTCGCTCTGCGTGGTCACAAAACAGTTATCGTCGACTTCGACGTCGGTTTGCGTAACCTCGACCTGATCATGGGTTGCGAGCGCCGCGTGGTGTATGACTTCGTCAACGTGGTAAATGGCGAAGCCAACCTGCAACAGGCTCTGATCAAAGACAAGCGTCTGGAAAACCTCTACGTACTGGCCGCCAGTCAGACTCGCGATAAAGACGCGCTGACCGTCGAAGGCGTCGAAAAGGTCCTGATGCAGCTCAAGGAAGACTTCGAATTCGTGGTCTGCGACTCTCCGGCGGGCATCGAGAAAGGCGCCCACCTGGCCATGTACTTTGCCGACGAAGCGATCGTAGTGACCAACCCGGAAGTCTCCTCCGTACGTGACTCGGACCGCATGCTCGGCCTGCTGGCCAGCAAGTCCCGTCGCGCCGAAAACGGCGAAGACCCGATCAAGGAACACCTGCTGCTGACTCGCTACAACCCTACACGCGTGAGCAACGGCGAAATGCTTGGCGTCGAAGACGTCAAGGAAATCCTCGCAGTAACCCTGCTAGGCGTGATTCCGGAATCGCAAGCCGTCCTCAAAGCCTCCAACCAGGGCGTACCGGTCATTCTCGACGACCAGAGCGACGCCGGTCAGGCGTACAGCGACGCCGTTGATCGCCTGCTGGGTAAAACCGTGGACCATCGTTTCCTCGATGTCGAGAAGAAGGGATTCTTCGAGCGACTTTTTGGAGGTAGGTAATGAACCTTTTTGACTTCTTTCGTGCCAGTAAAAAGGTCAGCACCGCGTCGGTAGCGAAAGAGCGTCTACAGATCATCGTGGCGCATGAACGCGGCCAGCGCAGTACGCCGGATTACCTGCCAGCCTTGCAGAAGGAACTGGTGGAAGTGATCCGCAAGTACGTCAATATCGGGTCCGATGACGTGCACGTCGCTCTGGAAAACCAGGGCAGCTGCTCGATCCTGGAACTCAATATCACCCTGCCAGATCGCTGAGTCGATCCGGCGGGAGCCACGGCGGCTCAGGCTTTCCAGCTCTCTGTAGGAGCGAAGCTTGCTCGCGAAGCAGGCAACTCGGTCTATCTGATAGACCGAGGTGACGCATTCGCGAGCAAGCTTCGCTCCTACAGGGGCGTGGGCCTGAGCCGCCGTTGGCGTTTGTTACGAGGCTGTTTTAATGCCGTTGTCCAACATCCGCATCATCCATCAGGACGCCGCCGTACTCGTGGTGGACAAACCGACCCTGTTGCTCTCCGTCCCCGGCCGGGCCGATGACAACAAGGACTGCCTGATTACGCGCCTGCAAGAAAACGGCTACCCGGAAGCGCGAATTGTCCATCGGCTGGACTGGGAAACGTCCGGTATCATTCTGTTGGCCCGTGACCCGGACACTCATCGCGAGCTGTCTCGGCAATTTCACGACCGCGAAACCGAAAAAGCCTACACAGCCCTGTGCTGGGGACAACCGGAACTGGACAGCGGCAGCATCGACCTGCCCCTGCGCTACGACCCTCCAACCAAGCCACGCCACGTGGTGGACCACGAATTCGGCAAGCATGCCCTGACGTTCTGGCGTGTGCTGGAGCGTTGTGGCGACTGGTGCCGCGTCGAACTGACGCCGATCACCGGCCGTTCTCACCAGTTGCGTGTGCATATGCTCTCCATCGGCCACCCTTTGTTGGGTGACGGGCTCTACGCCCATGAGCAAGCACTGACTGCCTGGCCGCGCTTGTGCCTGCATGCGAGTATGTTGAGTTTTACCCATCCCCAAACTGGCGACCGCTTGCGTTTCGAATGCCCGGCACCGTTTTAGATCTGCCACATGGCGTCACCGCTTCAAAGCGAGGATTGAACAGAATGAGTAGTACTGACTCCTTGGCAACGCCCGTCAAGAAAACCCGAAATCAGCTGCTTTATCTGATCTACGGCAATCAGGACGTTTATCGGCGCGAAGCCAAGTTCAGCATTTTGACTGCGCTTTCCCATGTGAAGAACGGCGAGCTGCCGTGCATCAGAATCCTGACGGATCGCCCGCAAGACTACGCCGGCTGGCCGGTTGAAACCGTATTCCTGACCGAAGAAACCCTGACCCGGTGGCAGGGCGAAAACGGCTATCACCATCGCCGCAAAGCCTGCGCCATGGCCGCCGGCCTGAAGCTTGCGGAAAAGACCTTGTTCGTCGATACCGACACCCTGTTCACCAGCGACCCGAACCGAATCTTCAACCAGATTCAGCCCGGGCACTACCTGATGGATCGCTTCGAGTACGACTGGCGGGACGTCTGCGAACGCCACGACTACCTGAAACTTGGCGAACACCTACGCGCTCACGGCATCACCCCGGACAACGGTTTCAAGTTGTATAACAGCGGACTTTGCGGCGTGACCGAGCGCGACGCGCCGCTGTTCGAAGCGTCGATCCAGTTGATTGACGAATGGACCCGCGACAGCTTCGACATTCACACCATCGAGCAAATCGCCCTGTCGTTCGCGATGCGCGACAAACCGGTGCGTGAAGCAAAAAAATACGTTTATCACTACTTCGC
Source organism: Pseudomonas sp. GM102 (assembly GCF_000282555.1). Taxonomy (NCBI): domain Bacteria; kingdom Pseudomonadati; phylum Pseudomonadota; class Gammaproteobacteria; order Pseudomonadales; family Pseudomonadaceae; genus Pseudomonas; species Pseudomonas sp. GM102. The sequence continues at coordinate 30,473 of NZ_AKJB01000049.1, forward strand.
GGAAAAACGCTTCTTCCATGCGATGCAGGCGTACTTCTTCGCCCAGCACGGTGAGCAGTTCAGCCAAAATCTGGTGGAACTGTGCCGCGATGTGCCGCGAGTCAAACCCATTCCGTCGGCCTGGCAACGGCTGAAAATCAAATGGAAATTACGCAACCACAACGGCGCCATGAGAAAAGTCGGTCGCGATTTGCTTTATGGCAGCGCAGCGCCCGATCATCCGTACTACACGGTATGCCGACATGAGTGGTGGGAATCCGCCTCGCGGGAGATTCTTCGCTGGAACCACACCCGTCAGAAACAGCTGCTGGACACCCATCAGAATCGCTGGCCCAAACAACTGCCCAAGCCAGAAAAGCCTGAAGATGAGCAGATCATCATGAAGTATCTGAAAAAACGGGTAGCCGCGGCCCGCTGACGCAACCTGCGAACGTCAGGCCCAAAGCCTCAAGCCAATACGTTAAACTCCCGCCCACTGCTGTCTGGAGCTTCTTATGCGCGAAGAGTTGAACCAAGGCCTGATCGACTTCCTCAAGGCCTCCCCTACCCCGTTCCATGCCACCGCCAGCCTTGTTCAGCGTCTGGAAGCGGCCGGTTTCATGCGCCTCGACGAGCGCGAGCCATGGACCACCGAAGCCAATGGTCGTTACTACGTCACCCGTAACGACTCTTCGATCGTCGCGTTCAAAATGGGCCGTCATTCGCCCCTGCACGGCGGTATCCGTCTGGTCGGCGCGCACACCGATAGCCCGTGCCTACGAGTCAAACCCCAACCGGAACTGCAACGCCAGGGCTTCTGGCAACTGGGCGTCGAAGTTTATGGCGGTGCACTGCTGGCACCGTGGTTCGACCGTGATCTGTCTCTGGCCGGTCGCGTAACCTTCCGCCGCGACGGCAAGGTCGAGAGCCAGTTGATCGACTTCAAGGCACCTATCGCGATCATTCCGAACCTGGCCATTCACCTCAACCGTGAAGCCAATATGGGCTGGGCGATCAATGCCCAGACCGAACTGCCGCCGATCCTCGCGCAATTCGCCGGTGACGAGCGCGTGGACTTCCGCGCCGTGCTCACCGATCAACTGGCCCGCGAACATGGCCTGAATGCTGACGTAGTGCTCGATTACGAGTTGAGCTTCTACGACACCCAAAGCGCCGCGGTCATCGGCCTGCATGGCGATTTCATTGCGGGTGCGCGCCTGGATAATTTGCTGTCGTGCTACGCCGGCCTGCAAGCTTTGCTGACGACCGAAACCGACGAAACCTGCGTGCTGGTCTGCAACGATCACGAAGAAGTCGGTTCCTGCTCGGCTTGTGGCGCCGACGGTCCGATGCTTGAGCAAACCCTGCGTCGTCTGTTGCCCGAAGGGGATGAATTCGTACGGACCATTCAGAAATCCCTGCTGGTCTCGGCCGACAATGCCCACGGCGTGCACCCGAACTATGCGGACAAGCACGATGCCAACCACGGCCCGAAACTCAACGCCGGCCCGGTGATCAAGGTCAACAGCAACCAGCGCTACGCCACCAACAGCGAAACCGCCGGCTTCTTCCGCCATTTGTGCATGGCCGAAGAAGTACCGGTGCAAAGCTTCGTGGTGCGCAGCGACATGGGCTGCGGCTCGACCATCGGCCCGATCACCGCCAGCCACCTGGGCGTGCGCACCGTGGACATCGGTTTGCCGACGTTCGCCATGCACTCGATCCGTGAGTTGTGCGGCAGCCATGACCTGGCGCATCTGGTCAAAGTGCTGAGCGCGTTCTACGCCTGTCGCGAATTGCCGTAGCCCTTAGTGATTAAAAGGTAACTTTTGTGGCGAGGGAGCTTGCTCCCGCTCGGCTGCGAAGCAGTCGTACCTTGGCGAACTCGGTCTGTCTGATAATCCGATATTGCTTGTTTTGGGGCTGCTTCGCAGCCCAACGGGAGCAAGCCCCCTCGCCACAATGATCTCCATCACCTCCGCTCATCCGAAAGCCGCCTAGACTTGCAGTACCCTCTCCGACAAGGCTGTCACCATGATCTCGTTGTCTTCGTTCCACGCCATGCTGATCCCGATTCTTTCCGGGATGATCATGCTGGCCATCGGCTTCAACTTTCGCGACAAGAACGCCGGTGTGTTCGCGATGTGGGTCGGCATGCTGATGATCCTCGCCACTGTGATCTACAAGATCCTCGCCAAACTCAACGAATAAATCCTCGCGCCTGGCTCGCATTGATTTTGACGGGCTCGTACACTCGGCCGATTCGCTCATCCGAGGTTGACCGTGTTCGCTCGTCTTTTTGCCCTGCCGTGTTTGTTCCTTGTCTGCCTGATGACACTGCTGCCGATGACACCTGCCCAAGCGGTCAGTTTGCCGGGGTTGCTCAATGGCTCGGCGAAAACCCAGCCGCAAGCACAAGAGCCGTTGGGGCAATCGCTGGACGAAGTCATCAAGTCCCTGGAAAACGATCAGCAGCGCACCCAGCTACTGACGGACCTGAAAAAACTTCGCGACGTCACCCAAAAGGCTCAGCCGACCACTGAACAAGGCGTGCTGGGGCTGATCGGCAGCACCCTGGCCGGTCTCGAAAAGCAATTTTCCGGCGACGACAGTCCGCTCAATCGCTGGTCCGAAGAGGTCGATCTGGCCAAGGATGAACTGGCGGCGCTGATGCTGCCGGCCAATGAATGGCTGCCGATCATCTTCGCTTTCGCTGTAATCCTGATGGTCTGGAGCCTGCTGGCCGCCGCCCTGATCTGGCTCGGGCACCGGGTACGCATGCGCTTTGGTCTCACCGAAGAACTGCCACAACACCCCAAGGCGCTGGACATGCTGCGCTTCGCCTTGCGCAAACTCGGGCCGTGGTTGATTGCCTTGGTCATGACGGTTTACATGACCTACGCCCTGCCTTCGTCATTGGGCAAAAGCCTGGCCATGGTGTTGGCCTATGCGCTGGTGGTCGGTACCTGTTTCTCGGCGATCTGCGTGATTGCGTTTTCCGTGCTGGATGGTCCGCATCGCCACCGTGCCTTGTACATCCTGCGGCATCAGGCCTTTCGCCCGTTGTGGCTGATCGGCAGTTTCGCCGCCTTTGGTGAAGCCCTGAACGATCCGCGCCTGGTTGAAAGCCTCGGCACTCATCTGGCTCACACAGCAGCGACGTTCGCCAATGTGTTGGCGGCGATCTCCACCGGTTTTTTCGTTCTGCGTTTCCGTCGGCCCATCGCGCACTTGATCCGCAATCAACCGCTATCCCGGCGCCTGACTCGCCGGGCCTTGAGCGACACGATCGAAATCCTCGGCACCTTTTGGTATCTGCCAGCGCTGGTGCTGGTGGGCATCTCGCTGTTCGCCACCTTCGTCTCCGCCGGCGACACCAGCACCGCCTTGCGTCAGTCACTGATCTGCACCGTGCTGCTGGTGTTGTGCATGGTCATCAATGGGCTAGTGCGCCGCCATTCACTCAAACCGCAACGCAGCGTGAAGCGCCACGCGCTGTATTCGGATCGCCTGAAAAGCTTCTTCTACACCCTCGCCCATCTGCTGGTGTGGCTGGCATTCATCGAACTCGGCCTGCGAGTCTGGGGTATGTCGCTGATCCGCTTCACCGAAGGCGAAGGCCATGAGGTCAGCGTCAAACTGTTCAGCCTCGGTGGCACGCTGATTTTTGCCTGGCTGATCTGGATCCTCAGTGACACCGCCGTGCATCACGCCCTCACCCGCTCGCGCAAAGGCCTGGCCAATGCCCGTGCACAGACGATGATGCCGCTGATCCGCAACGTGCTGTTCGTGGCGATTTTCATCATTGCGCTGATCGTCGCCCTGGCGAACATGGGGATGAACGTCACGCCATTGCTGGCCGGTGCCGGTGTGATCGGCCTGGCCATCGGTTTCGGCGCGCAATCACTGGTGGCCGACCTGATCACCGGGCTGTTCATCATCATCGAAGACTCCCTGGCCATCGACGACTACGTGGACGTCGGCGGCCACTTGGGCACGGTCGAAGGCTTGACCATCCGCACCGTGCGCCTGCGGGACATTGACGGCATCGTTCACACCATTCCGTTCAGCGAAATCAAAAGCATCAAGAACTACTCCCGGGAATTCGGTTACGCGATCTTCCGGGTGGCGGTGCCCTCCAACATGGACATCGACGAGGCGATCAAACTGATGCGCGAAGTCGGCCAGAAAATGCGCACCGACCCCCTGCAACGGCGAAATATATGGTCGCCGCTGGAGATTCAGGGGGTAGAAAGTTTCGAATCCGGCAACGCGATTCTTCGCGCACGGTTCAAGACCGCGCCAATCAAGCAGTGGGAAGTTTCCCGGGCGTTCAACCTGTCGCTCAAACGCCATCTGGATGAAGCCGGGCTGGATCTGGCGACGCCACGGATGAGTGTGCAAGTCGCCAAGGAATAAAGCTCAAACCACATCCACCCCGACATGAATCGCATCATGGCGCCAAAATTCGAGGTCGCAATCGATCAACCGCTCGTGCTGATCGTAATTGACCCGGGCAATCCGCAACCCCGGGCTGCCCACCGACACCCGTAAAGCCGCCGCAGCATCCACCGACAACGCCGTCGGCACAATCTCGAAACGCACCCGCCCGTAATGCAAGTCGTAATGCCGCGCATACAGTTCGGTCATCGACTGATTCAGATCGAAGTCCAGAATCCCCGGGAAAAACTGCGGGTTCAGGTAATGCTCCACATACAACACCAATCGCCCGTCAATCCGTCGCGAGCGGCAGATCTGGATCACGCTCGACAGCGCCGGCAACTGCAACCAGGCACACACCGCCGCCGACGCCGGTTGCAACCGCGCCGAGATTACTTCGGTGGACGGCACTCGCCCCTGCGCACTGACCATCGCGTGAAAGTGGCTGCGCTGCATCAGGTTGTAAGCCAGCCTTGGTGGCGACACAAACCAGCCGCGCCGCTCCTCGCGATAAATCTGACCCTGAGCCTCCAGCTGCAATAAAGCCTCACGCACGGTGATCCGCGTGGTACCGAACAACTCACTGAGCTTACGCTCTGCCGGCAACTTGCTCCCGGGCGCCAACAGGCCGTGGTCAAGCTGTTCTTGCAGAACCTGCCCGATGGCTGTCACCGCTTTGGTGGTCTCGATGCGCATCAACGTTACCTATCTGGACTAGACCAGCACTGATTCAGGGCAGAACCGTGATTCAAATCGGTTCCTTCAACTGCCTGCAAGCCTAGGCACTGCATATGACTGACAGATGACAAAGCCGCCGAACGGTTGCGCCAGACACCTGCAATTTTATGGCCAAGTCCCTTTCATATCAGCTCCTTAGCCATGGTCTACGCTTATCTCGCACCCCGCGTATCCGAGCGCAGAAAATTCAGGCTGACCGGTCGTCGACATCAAAATGTCATCCAACCCGCCTAAATTGGCTCAGGTATTGCTGACCTAGACCAACCCAACCGCAATCGCAGCGTTGAAAACGCCCAAAGGAGCTTCGGATGAAACAGTTTTTCCTGGCATCACTGTTAGGCTCGACCATTGCCCTGTGCACCGCCGCCATGGCGGCGGATGATCTGAAAACCCTCGAAGCCGCTGCGAAAGCGGAAGGCGCAGTCAACAGCGTCGGCATGCCCGATGACTGGGCCAACTGGAAAGGCACCTGGGAAGACCTGGCCAAGAAATATGGCCTGAAACACATCGACACCGACATGAGTTCGGCCCAGGAAATTGCCAAGTTCGCCGCCGAAAAAGACAACGCCACGGCCGACATCGGCGACGTCGGTGCCGCGTTCGGGCCGATCGCGGTCAAGCAAGGTGTCGTGCAACCTTACAAACCCACCACCTGGGAACAGATTCCGGACTGGGCCAAGGACAAGGACGGTAACTGGGCACTGGCCTATACCGGCAGCATCGCCTTCATCATCAACAAAAAACTGCTTCACGGTTCTGAAGCACCGACCAAATGGGCCGACCTCAAGACTGGCAAGTACAAAGTTTCTATCGGTGACGTGAGCACCGCGGCCCAAGCGGCCAACGGTGTACTGGCCGCCGCCCTCGCCAACGGCGGTGACGAAAAAAACATTCAGCCAGCCCTGTTGCTGTTCGCCGACATCGCCAAGCAAGGCCGCCTGTCCATGGCCAACCCGACGATCGCCACCATGGAAAAGGGTGAAATCGAAGTTGGCGTGGTCTGGGACTTCAACGGTTTGAGCTACAAGGCCAAGATGGCGAATCCGGATGACTACATCGTGCTGATTCCATCCGATGGCTCGGTGATTTCCGGTTACACCACCATCATCAACAAATACGCGAAGCACCCGAACGCCGCCAAGCTGACCCGCGAATACATCTTCAGCGACGCCGGCCAAATCAACCTGGCGAAAGGCAACGCCCGTCCAATCCGCGCCGAGCACATCAAACTGCCGGAAGACGTGAAGTCCAAGCTGCTGCCTAACGAGCAGTACAAAAAGGTTACGCCGATCAAAGACGCCGACGCATGGGAAAAGACCTCCAAGGCGCTGCCGCAGAAGTGGCAGGAAGAAGTCATTATCAACATGCCGTAACACGGTAGATCCCCATTCGGGGATCTGATGGAGATCCATTGTAGGAGCGTGGCTTGCCCGCGAAGAGGGACTGACATTCAACATTGATGTTGGCTGACAGTCCGCCTTCGCGAGCAAGCTTCGCTCCTACAGGTTTGACGATATTTTGCGGAGTCCCAGCCCCTATGAAGCACAACGTCATCCTTGTCGTGCTCGACGGCCTCAATTACGAAGTCGCGCGCCACGCCATGGGGCATCTGCAGGCTTACGTTGGCGCAGGACGCGCGGCACTCTACAAGCTGGAGTGCGAACTGCCGGCCCTGTCCCGACCCCTTTATGAATGCATCCTGACCGGCGTTACGCCGATCGACAGCGGCATCGTTCACAACAACGTCTCGCGCCTGTCCAACCAGCGCAGCATCTACCATTACGCCACCGACGCCGGCCTGAAAACCGCAGCCGCGGCCTATCACTGGGTCAGCGAGTTGTATAACCGTTCGCCGTTCATGGCCGCCCGGGATCGTCATACCGATGACCCCAAACTGCCGATCCAGCACGGTCACTTCTACTGGAACGACCACTACCCCGACTCGCACCTGTTCGCCGACGCGGAACACCTGCGCCTGCGCCACGCGCCGAACTTTTTATTGGTCCACCCCATGAACATCGACGACGCCGGGCACAAGCACGGCCTCGACACCTCGCAGTACCGCAACAGCGCTCGCTCAGCCGACATCATCCTCGCCGATTACCTGCAAGGCTGGCTCGACGCCGGTTACCAGGTGCTGGTGACGGCTGACCACGGCATGAACAACGACCGCTCGCACAACGGCCTGTTGCCCGAAGAACGCGAAGTGCCGTTGTTCGTCCTCGGCGATGCCTTCAGCTTCAACCAAAACGCCGCGCCGAAACAGACCGAAATCTGCGGCACCGTCTGCGAACTGCTGGGCGTGCCCCACGACAAACCTGTGTGCCGGGAGCTGCTCAAGTGAATGCCATGACCCGCGGTAAATGGCTGGCCGCTTTGTGCCTGGTGCCCTTTGCGATTTTCTTCTTCGTGTTCCAGATCGCCCCGCTGCTCTGGGTAATGATCAACAGCCTGGAATCGGAAGAGTTCGGCTGGGGCCTGGCCAACTTCAGCAAAATCTTCAATTCGAAGTTCTATCTGCAGGCGATCCAGTACAGCCTCGAGATCAGTTTCTGGTCCAGCGTGTTCGGCATCATCATCGCCGTACTCGGCGCCTACTCCTTGCGCCGGGTCGACTCGAAACTGCGCAACTTCGTCAACGCCTTCGCCAACATGACCAGCAACTTCGCCGGCGTGCCCCTGGCCTTCGCGTTCATCATTTTGCTGGGGTTCAACGGCAGCATCACCATCATGCTCAAACAGGCCGGGATCATTCAGGACTTCAACCTGTACTCGAAAACCGGTCTGATCATTCTCTACACCTACTTCCAGATTCCCCTGGGCGTGCTGCTGCTCTACCCGGCTTTCGACGCCTTGCGCGAAGACTGGCGTGAGTCCGCCGCGTTGCTCGGTGCCAACGGCTGGCAATTCTGGCGACACATCGGTTTGCCGGTGCTGACCCCGGCGCTGCTCGGTACTTTCGTCATCCTGCTGGCCAACGCCCTCGGCGCCTACGCGACGGTCTACGCCCTGACCACAGGTAACTTCAACGTGTTGCCGATTCGCATCGCGGCGATGGTCTCCGGCGACATTTCCCTGGACCCGAACCTGGCCAGTGCCTTGGCCGTGGTGCTGGTGGCGTTGATGACCCTGGTGACTATCGTGCATCAGCTGCTGTTGAAGAGGAGCTACCATGTCTCGCGCTGAACTGGGCCCCGTCGGTATCTACCACCGGGTGGTGGTGTATTTGTTGTTTGCCATTCTGCTATTGCCGCTGCTTGGAACATTGATCTACTCGATCTCCAGCAGTTGGTCCGCGACGATCATGCCCAGCGGTTTTACCTTCAAGTGGTACCTCCAGCTTTGGAGCGATCCGCGCTTTCTCAACGCATTCGGTCAGTCCTTGCTGGTCTGCGTCGGCTCGCTGATTCTGTCGGTGGTGCTGATTCTGCCGCTGCTGTTCGTGGTGCATTACCACTTCCCGAAACTCGACGCGTTGATGAACATTCTGATCCTGCTGCCCTTCGCGGTGCCGCCGGTGGTGTCGTCGGTGGGGCTGCTGCAACTCTACGGTTCAGGGCCGTTCGCGATGGTCGGCACGCCTTGGATTCTGATCGGTTGCTACTTCACCGTGGCGCTGCCGTTCATGTACCGGGCGATCACCAATAACCTGCAAGCGATCAACCTGCGCGACCTGATGGATGCCGCGCAACTGCTCGGTGCCAGCACTTGGCAAGCGGCATTCCTGGTGGTGCTGCCGAACCTGCGCAAGGGTTTGATGGTGGCGTTACTGCTGTCGTTCTCGTTCCTGTTCGGTGAGTTTGTGTTCGCCAATATTCTCGTCGGCACCCGCTACGAAACCCTGCAGGTCTACCTCAACAATATGCGTAACAGCAGCGGACACTTCACCAGTGCGCTGGTGATTTCCTACTTCTTCTTTGTGCTGGTTCTGACCTGGGCGGCCAATATCTTGAACAAGGACAAAAGCGAATGAGCTACGTCAGCGTCCAACATCTTCAAAAGAATTACTCGGGCACTACCGTATTCAGCGACATCAACTGCGAAATCAAGAAAGGCGAATTCGTCACGCTTCTCGGCCCGTCCGGTTGCGGCAAGTCCACCCTGCTGCGTTGCATCGCCGGCCTGACCTCGGTGGACGGCGGCAAGATCCTGCTGGAAGGTCAGGACCTCGTCCCGCTGAGCCCGCAAAAACGCGGGATCGGCATGGTGTTCCAGAGTTATGCGCTGTTCCCGAACATGACCGTGGAGCAGAACGTCGCCTTCGGTTTGCGCATGCAGAAGGTCAACGCGGACGACAGCCACAAGCGCGTCGCCGAAGTGCTGGCACTGGTGGAGCTCAACGACTTCGCCGCCCGTTACCCGCATCAACTGTCCGGTGGCCAGTGCCAGCGCGTCGCTCTGGCTCGCTCGTTGGTGACCCGGCCTCGGTTGCTGTTGCTGGATGAGCCGCTGTCGGCGCTAGACGCGCGGATTCGCAAGCACCTGCGCGAACAGATCCGTCAGATCCAGCGCGAACTGGGTCTGACCACGATCTTCGTCACTCACGATCAGGAAGAAGCCCTGACCATGTCTGACCGAATCTTCCTGATGAATCAGGGAAAGATCGTACAAAGCGGCGATGCCGAAACCCTCTACACCGCGCCAGTCGATGTGTTTGCCGCAGGCTTCATCGGCAACTACAACCTGCTGGATGCCGACAGCGCCAGCAAACTGCTGCAACGACCGATAACCCATCGCCTCGCCATTCGCCCGGAAGCTATCGAGCTAAGCCTCAACGGCGAACTCGACGCGCAGATTCGCAGCCATAGCCTGTTGGGCAACGTGATTCGCTATCGGGTCGAAGCCCGGGGCGTGGAATTGGTGGTGGATGTGCTGAACCGTTCGGCGGCCGACCTGCATCCCGATGGTCAGCGCCTGGCACTTTCCATCGATCCGACTGCCCTGTGTGAGGTCGCTTGAAAGCAGCGGCAAGCTACAAGCCATAAGCTTCAAGTTGTAGACTGCTGATCACCAAAATCCACTTCTTGCAGCTTGAAGCTTGAAGCTTGAAGCTTGCAGCTGTTCTCAGAGAGAACCCGATGGCCCTGGCAATTTTTGATCTGGACGAAACCCTGATCCACGGCGACTGCGCCACCCTCTGGAGCGAACAAATGGGGCGCCTGGGCTGGGTCGATCCCGAGTCGTTCATGCGTCAGAACAACGAACTGATGGACGCTTACAGCCACGGCAAGTTGCGCATGGAGGAGTACATGACCTTCAGCCTGGAGCCGATGATCGGGCGCACACCGGAAGAAGTCGACCATCTGGTCGGGCCTTGGGTGGAAGACTTCATCGAGCCGATCATCTTCAGCGACGCCACCAAAGCCATCGCCGCCCACCGCAAGGCCGGCGACCGGATCCTGGTGATCTCGGCCTCGGGCACGCATCTGGTCAAGCCGATTGCCGACCGTTTGGGCATCGACGAGATTCTCGGCATCGAGCTGGAACTGCTGCACGGGGTGTACAGCGGCAATACCGTTGGCACGTTGACCTACCGCGAAGGCAAGATCACCCGGTTGCTGGAATGGCTGGATGCGGAGGAGGAAAACCTGGAAGGCGCGAGTTTCTATTCAGATTCACGCAATGACTTGCCGCTGCTGCTGAAAGTGGACTTTCCGCATGTGGTGAATCCGGATCCGGTCCTGCTCGAACACGCCGAAAAGGCCGGCTGGCCAATCCATATCTGGAAGTAATCCAGATCCTGTGGGAGCGGGCTTGCCCGCGATTCAGGCGACGCAGTGTGTCTTTCATACCGCGTCATCGTTCATCGCGGGCAAGCCACGCTCCCACAGGTGAGTGTCAAACCAGGCTTTCGTCGATCACCAACACCAGTTTGCCGGAAACCTTATTCGTCGCCAGTTCCGCAAATGCCGCTTCGGCATCCTTGATTGCAAATGTCCTGGCCAGTTGCGGGCTCAAACGCCCTTCGGCAAACAGCGGCCAGACATGCTGGCCGAGATCGCTGAACACATCGGCCTTGAACTGCTCATCGCGGTTGCGCAAGGTTGAACCCAGCAGTTGCACACGTTTGGCCAGTACCTGCGCCAGATCCAGCTGCGCCTCACGACCGCCCATCAAGCCAATCAGCACCCAACGTCCATCGCGAGCCAGCAGCTTGAGGTTCAACGCCGCATAGTTACCACCCACCGGGTCGAGGATCACGTCGAACGGGGCAAGATCATTCAAGCTATCCAGATCGCCATTGCGCACTACGCCACCCTGTGCGCCCAACGCTTCGCAGTAAGCCAGACGCTCGGCGGAACCGACGCTGACCCAGCACGGGTTACCAAACGCCTTGCACAGCTGAATGGCAGCTGAACCGATTCCACTGGCGCCGGCGTGCAGGAGAACTTTCTCACCCGGTTTGAGCGCAGCCAGTTGAAACAAATTCAGCCAAACAGTCGCATACACTTCCGGCAATGCCGCCGCCTCGGCCAGGGACAAACCTTCGGGAACCGGCAACACATGCCGTCCGTCGACAACTACCTCTTCGGCCATCCCGCCCCCGGCCAGCAAGGCGCAAACCCGATCACCGACCTGCCAGGAAGAGCCCGGACCGACCTCGCTGATCACCCCCGAACACTCAAGACCCAGTACTTGACTGGCCCCCGGCGGTGGCGGATAAAGTCCTGCTTTCTGTAACAAATCAGCGCGATTGAGTCCTGCTGCCGCCACCCGGATGCGAACTTGTCCTACATCGCACGTAGGACTCGGCTCTTCAACCCACTCCACTCGCCCCTCAACGCCTTGCAATGCTTTCACAGTGCCTCCATAGTGAGTCTGGACTGAGCCCGAAGCTGTAGCGCCGGGCTTTTTGCATTATGCGACCGGTCCTTGTGGATCCGGCGACTTCAAAGACGGCCTAATATGCGTTATCAATTGTCCCTGCGTCGAATCAGCATGAAGCATCTGCTCCCCAGCACCGCCCTCGCTCTTGTCATTGGTCTCGGTCTTTTGCCGATGTCGAGCCATTCGTTCGCAGCCAACAGCTGGGACAAGCTTCAGCCCGATCGTGACGAAGTAATCGCCAGTCTGAACGTCGTCGAATTGCTCAAGCGTCACCATTACAGCAAACCACCGCTCGACGATGCACGCTCCGTGATCATCTACGACAGCTATATCAAGCTGCTGGATCCATCGCGTAGCTATTTCATGGCCAGCGATATTGCCGAATTCGACAAATGGAAAACCCAGTTTGACGACTTCCTCAAAAGCGGCGACCTGAACGCCGGGTTCACCATCTACAAGCGCTACCTGGACCGCGTCAAGGCGCGTCTGGACTTTGCCCTTGCCGAGCTGAACAAGGGCGTCGACAAGATCGACTTCACCGCCAAGGAAACCTTGCTGGTCGATCGCAAGGATGCCCCTTGGCTCAAGACCACCGCCGAGTTGGACGACCTGTGGCGCAAACGCGTCAAGGACGAAGTGCTGCGGATGAAGATCTCCGGCAAAGAGTCGAAGCAGATTCAGGAAACCCTGACCAAGCGTTACAAGAATCAGCTGTCGCGTCTGGACCAGACCCGTGCGGAAGACATCTTCCAGGCGTACATCAATACCTTCGCCATGTCCTACGACCCGCACACCAACTATCTGTCGCCGGATAACGCGGAAAACTTCGACATCAACATGAGCCTGTCCCTGGAGGGCATCGGCGCCGTGTTGCAGAGCGATAACGATCAAGTGAAAGTCGTACGCCTGGTGCCTGCCGGCCCGGCCGACAAGACCAAGCAGGTAGCACCGGCCGACAAGATCATCGGCGTGGCCCAGGGCAACAAAGAGATGGTCGACGTGGTCGGCTGGCGTCTGGACGAAGTGGTCAAACTGATTCGTGGCCCCAAAGGCACCGTGGTGCGCCTGGAAGTGATTCCGGCCAGCAACGCGCCGAACGACCAGACCACCAAAATCGTGCCGATTACCCGCGAAGCGGTGAAGCTCGAAGATCAGGCGGTGAAGAAGTCGGTCCTCAACCTCAAGCAGGATGGCAAGGACTACAAACTCGGCGTCATCGAGATCCCGGCCTTCTACCTGGACTTCAAGGCCTTCCGTGCCGGTGATCCGGACTACAAGAGCACCACCCGCGACGTCAAGAAGCTGCTGACCGAGCTGCAGAAAGACAAGGTCGACGGCGTGGTCATCGACCTGCGCAACAACGGCGGCGGCTCCTTGCAGGAAGCCACCGAGCTGACCAGTCTGTTCATCGACAAAGGTCCGACCGTACTGGTGCGTAACGCCGACGGCCGGGTCGATGTGCTGGAAGATGAAAACCCGGGCGCGTTCTACAAAGGCCCGATGGTGTTGCTGGTCAACCGTTTGTCCGCCTCGGCTTCGGAGATTTTCGCCGGCGCCATGCAGGACTACCACCGCGCGCTGATCATCGGCGGCCAGACCTTCGGCAAAGGCACCGTGCAGACCATTCAGCCGCTGAACCATGGCGAACTGAAACTGACCCTGGCCAAGTTCTACCGGGTTTCCGGCCAGAGCACCCAGCATCAGGGCGTGCTGCCGGACATCGATTACCCATCGATCATCGACACCAAGGAAATCGGCGAAAGCGCCCTGCCGGAAGCCATGCCGTGGGACACCATTCGTGCGGCCATCAAGCCTGCGCTTGACCCGTTCAAACCGTACATCACGCAGCTCAAGTCCGAGCATGACGTGCGCACGGCCAAAGACGCGGAGTTCGTGTTCATCCGCGACAAACTGGCCCTGGCGCAGAAGTTGATGAGCGAAAAAACCGTCAGCCTCAATGAAGCCGAACGTCGTGCACAACATGCCGATATCGAAGCCAAGCAACTGGCCATGGAAAACCTGCGTCGCAAGGCCAAGGGCGAAGAACCACTCAAAGAGCTGAAGAAAGAAGACGAAGATGCCCTCGCGGGCGAGCCGGACAAGACCAAGCCAGAAGACGATGCTTATCTGAGCGAGACGGGGCGGATTCTGCTGGACTACTTGAAACTCAACACCGCGGTTGCCAAGCATTAAGATGATGGCAATTTAATGCTGACGCCCCCCGGAGCGTCATCAAACAGTCATCATTCTGTCGTGAAATAAGGGACTGGGAGCTTTGCGCTCCCAGTCCTTTTTTTATCGCCAGAGATCGCCATGACCACAACCGAACAGCTGAGTGCCTTGAGCTCGATACTGACTCAAAGCGGTTTGCACAGCCTGTTCCAGCCGATCATTTCCCTCTCTGAACGACGTATCATCGGCTACGAAGCCCTCAGTCGTGGCCCCTCCAACAGTCCGCTGCACTCCCCCGTTGCCCTGTTCGCGGTAGCTCGCCAGGCCGGTCGCCTCAGCGAACTGGAGATCGCTTGCCGTCAAAGTGCTTGCCGACGCTTCAATGAACAGCAACTGCCCGGCAAACTCTTCCTCAATGTCTCACCGGAATCCCTGCTCGAAGCCGCCCACCAACCCGGACGTACCCTGCAACTGCTGCAGGACTTCGGCATCCCACCGAGCCAAGTGGTGATCGAACTCACCGAACAGACTCCAACCGACGATTTCCAGTTGCTGCAAAACGCCCTGCATCACTATCGGGCAATGGGCTTTTCCATCGCGCTGGATGATCTGGGCGCGGGTTATTCAAGCTTGCGCCTCTGGTCTGAATTGCGGCCCGACTACGTCAAGATTGATCGGCACTTTATCGACGGCATTCACCAGGACGCGCTCAAGCGTGAGTTCGTTGGCTCGATCCTGCAGATAGCCAAGGCTTCCCGGGCAAAAGTGATCGCCGAAGGCATCGAATTGTCGGAAGAACTCGCCGTGCTGACCGAAATGGGGGTCGATCTGGTCCAGGGTTATCTGCTCTGCCGCCCCCAGGAACAGCCGCCCCGCGATGCCCGAACCTTGATGCCCAAACCAAACAGCATCGCCGCGATACTGAGCGAGGAAGTCAGTGACCTCAGCGCACTGCTCAACGACCAGCCCGCGGTGACCAGCGACACCCCGACCGCCACCGTGCTGGAAGCCTTCCGCCGCCAGGCCAACCTGAACTCTCTGGCAGTGCTCGACGAACAGGGCCAGCCCTGCGGCATCGTCCACCGTCATTCGCTGTCGGATGCCTTGCTCAAGCCCTTTGCCACCGACCTGTTCGCCCGCAAGCCCATCAGTCGCTTGATGAGCGACGACTTCCTCGCCGTGGAGCTGAGCCAGTCGCTGCAACAGGTCAGCCGCCTGATCACCAGCCGCGCACGCCAGCGTATTGAAGAAGACTTCATCATCACCCTTAACGGCGGCTATTTGGGGCTAGGTCGGGTGATCGACGTGCTCAAGCTGATTACCGAACTGAAAATCCAGCAAGCCCGCTACGCCAACCCGCTGACCCTGCTGCCGGGCAACGTGCCGATCCAGCAATGCCTGACACGGCTGCTGCAACAGGAACGGGAATCGGTGATCTGCTACGTCGACATCGACAGCTTCAAACCCTTCAACGACATCTACGGCTACGGTCGCGGGGATGAAGTCCTACTGTGTCTGGCGCAATGCCTGAACGACCGCGTCGACCCATCCCGCGACTTCGTCGGCCATATCGGCGGCGACGACTTCCTGCTGGTGCTCGGCCCGGAAGACTGGCGCAAACGCTTGAACCAATTACTGGACGACTTCCACAGCCAATGCCGACGCTTTTACCGCAGCGAACACCTGGAAGCCGGCTGCTTCATCGCACCCAACCGCCAAGGCGTAAGACAGGAATTTGCGCTGCTGTCCCTGTCCATCGGCGTGGTGCATTTGCATCCACAGACCTGCGGACAACTCGATGCGAGCCAGTTGGCAGAGATGGCATCACAGGCCAAGCATCACGCGAAGAATGTGCCGGGGTATAGCGTGCATGTGATTGATAGCCTGGCGGTGCCAACAGTCGAGGAAGCGTTGGTTGCCGGGCATCGGTGATTGTGGCGAGGGAGCTTGCTCCCGCTGGACTGCGCAGCAGTCCCCTTTTGGGGCCGCTTCGCGACCCAGCGGGAGCAAGCTCCCTCGCCACAAAACAGTGCTCGACGCTATTCCGACGGCATTGCCCGCAACCGCCGCCCAATCACATCCAGCACATCGCAGCCATCGCGCAGTGGAATGGCACAGAGCAAGGCAAAGTCGCTGAGAATCGTCGAATCACACTCGACTGAGCCGCGCATGGACAGGTTTTCGAGCACCTGCGTTACAGCACGAATTCGGTAGCTGGCAGCGTCATACAAAACATCGAGCGGCGCGTGGGTATCGACGAACAGCGTGGGCATGTCGTTGCAGTTGCTGGTGAGCGCCATGAAGCGGTTTTTGGGGTGGGGAATTGGTTTTTCGTAGGGTGGATCAGGGGTAATTGCTGGCATTGTTTGATTACTAACGTATGGATTGGAGCCGCCAGAAATCACTTCCACGCAATAGGTGGCGGCTGTACGCAGGTGTGGAAGACCAGGACGTTAGGCACCTGGCGCACTCGAAAGCGCCCCGCGCACAGCCACCATAAAACACAGACGATAAAAAACGCCGAACTGGTGGCGCTTGATGCGCCTAACGATAGAAGGGCTTCCACGCCCTGTCACTGAATTTGCAGTGACAGCCCCAAGACTATCGATGGAGCGCATCGCGCACCAGTTCATGAAAACCGCTACAACTTGAAGGAAATCTCCGATGGATCTACACGGTAATAAACGCGCGAGACTTTGCGGGGGATCAATCAGGAAAGAAGTCAGGAAAGGATGATGTTGATGTAGGGGGATTCGCCAATGATCACTCCATTAATCAACAAGCAGGCAGAAACGCAAACGTGGCGGGAGGTTGCCCTCACGCCACGTTCATTTGTCAGACATGCAATGGGTTAATTTGCATTTGTGTCATTCGCAATATCCACAAACGACACAAAACCTGTAGGAGCGAGGCTTGCCCGCGAAGAGGCCCGCTCAGGCACTGCAAATTTCCAGGACTAATCCGTCACTAGACATCGCCCGAAGCCAGCGCCCGCAACCGCCGCCCAATCACATCCAGCACATCACAGCCATCGCGCAGCGGAATGGCGCAGAGCAAGGCAAAGTCGCTGAGTATCGTCGAATTACACTCGACGGAGCCGCGCATGGACAGGTTCTCAAGCACTTGGGTGACAGCACGAATTCGATAGCTGGCAGCGTCGGTCAAGATATCGAGCGGCGCGTGGGTATCGACGAACAGCGTGGGCATGTCGTTGCAGTTGCTGGTGAGTGCCATGAAGCGGTTTTTGGGGTGGGGAATTGGTTTTTCGTAGGGTGGATCAGGATGAAGTGTTGGCATTTGAGACCTTCCGATGAAAATGGGAGCTGCCAAAAACCTTCCTACAGGCTTGGGTGGCAGCTATACGCGGGGTAGGAATACCGAGCATCGGAAACTCGACCACGCCGAAGCGTGCCCGCGCACAGCCGCCATAACGGATCTTACGGACGCCCATTGACGGCCGCAAATCAGGTTTCGACGCTTGCGCATTACCGATGCAAATACAGGGTTCCTACACCCCACCACTGAATTTTCAGTGACCATCAAAGGCTATCGGGTGAACTCATTCCGCACCAGTTCATGCAAACCGCTACAACTTGAAGGAAATCTCCGATGGATCTACCCGGCAATAAACGCGCGAGACTTTGCGGGGGATCGATCAGGAAAGAAGTCAGGAAAGGATGATGTTGATGTAGGGTGATTCGCTAAAAAGCGATCAACTAAATTACCAAGCAGGCAAAAACGCAAACGTGGCGGGAGGTTGCCCTCACGCCACATTCGTTTGTCAGACACTTAATTGCTTAATCCGTAGAACCACGGGACGCCAATTCTTTCAATTTAAGTTCGGCCAGCGGATGCCCGGCCTTCGCCGCCATTTCCCACCAGCGAGCCGCTTCAGCCGGATCCGGCGCCTTGCTCGGCGTACCGGCCAGGCTGATCACGCCAACCTGATAGGCCGCCTTGCCATCCCCCGCCAACGCGGCCAGGCGCAGTAATCGCACACCCTCCTCGCGCGCCCCAAGACCGACGCCGCGAAAGGTCAGAATGTGGCCGTAGAAGCTCTGGGCGCCGACATCACCCAGGTTCGCCATACGCGCAAACTGGCCCTCGAGCCAACTCCAGCCTCGCGGCTGACGCACAAACCACGACCAGTGGAACAACCGGCGGGCCAACCAGTAACTGGCCCGCGCCTTGAGTCGTAAAAACACTCAGGCTTCCGCCGACTCGGGGTATTCGTATTCGAACACCCGCACCACTTCCGAGGCATGCCAGGACGCGGCAGCCACGCCATCGGACGGTCCGGAGAAGCGCCCGAGGCGCTCGACACATTCGAAGAAGCCGGTGCGCGGCAAGCGGCTCGCGCCCTGGCTGATCACCAGCGAGCTGCGCAACGGCTGCTCGGCTCTGGCATCCAGTGCGGCCAGGTGTTCAAGGGCTGCGGTCAAGGTTTGCATGGCCGGCGTGGGTAGTTGCAAACGCTCCAGCAACGCCCGATAAGTCAAAAGATGGCGCTGACGACGCGCCTGATCCAGCTCCCCCAGCAATCCGTCCCAATGTTGACGACTTATGCGTACGCTCACGATTCATCCCTCCATCCTGGCACCGTCAATTCCCAGGCGAGGCTGCGGCGAATAGCAGCGTCGGGTTGACGCTCACCGCTTTCGATCAAGGCGAGATATGACGGGCTGATGCCTACCGTGCGGGCGAGCGCCTCAATGGCGATGCCCTTCCCTTCGCGCAAATTGCGTAGTTGATCCAGACCCGGAAGAATCTGGTCTGGTGCCGCCGCGGGAGGCGCTGTGGCGTCACGCGGTGGTTGTTGCTTGATGCCTGCTGCTTTCAGTAGAGCCTGATACTGAGCCCATGGCAGAACCGCATATTCGGGCTCGCCTTCGCGTGTAATTATCTGAATATCCATGACTACCCCGTAGGACAACGACACTTAGCGAGTCGGCGCTTTTCCTTAGAAGTGTAATCCTAACAGCGGCCAAGGTCGCGGGGGGGCATGAATATCTGGAGGATTTTGAATTGGCTCAGTTTTTTTTCGGTCCCTGAAGCTGCAGTTGTTCGGGGGTATCAGGCAAGCGTTCGACTACCGCAAGCTTCTCCGGCAGCTGACGCTTGCGCCAGGCGCGGAAGGCGTTGAGTTCGTCATCGAGAACTTTCATCAACCAGGCCAGTACGGCAATGTCGTCGAGCATGCCGAATACCGGGATGAAATCCGGGATCGCATCCACCGGGCTCAGGAAATACATCAGGCCGGCCACCACCGAAACCAGTGCTTTGGGGCTAATGGCCCGGTACTCACCACGCCAGTAGGCCAGGCAGAGTGCCTGTAACAAACGCAGATCATCTTTGAGCTTGCCCAGACGATTGCCCTGGCTGGCACCTTTGCTGGCAACAGCGAACAGCAGGGTCGGTAAACGACCACGGGCGAGCAGGCGTCCAGCCAGAGGCAGGAAACGAGCAAAATTCCAGGGCGTTTTCATTTATTACTCCCACTGAAATGTTATCCACACAAATTGTGGATAACCTTGTGAACAGAGCTGCATTTCACCGCTGAAAGCCCCGTTTCATAAGGGCCTGACTCAGATCGGGCGTTTTTTACTCACATAAAAAAACCCAAGATTTCATTGACTTGGCGTTCTGGCCCGTCTAGCTCGAGCGCCCTCACTGGCTATGACTTCAGCGTACCGCATCCGTTCGCTTTGTTTACCTCCACTGAACGCCAGATGCAACAACGCCCCGCATAAGCGAGGCGTTGTTTTTAAAGCAGACGCGAATTACTTGGGGGCGTCTTGTTTTGCTGGATCCTTGATGGCCAACAGCTCCAGGTCGAATACCAGCACCGAGTTGGCTGGAATCGCCGGGCTTGGGCTTTGGGCGCCGTAAGCCAGTTCGCTAGGGATGTACAGTTTGTACTTCTCGCCAACGTGCATCAGCTGCAGGCCTTCGACCCAACCCGGAATCACACCGCTGACCGGCAGATCGATCGGGCTGCCGCGCTCGACGGAACTGTCGAAAACGGTGCCATTGGTCAATTTACCGGTGTAGTGAACAGTCACTACGTCGGTCGGCTTAGGCTGAGCGCCATCGGCTTTCTTGACCACTTCGTATTGCAGACCGGAAGCCGTGGTGGTGACACCCGCTTTCTTGCCGTTCTCTTCGAGGAATTTCTTGCCAGCGGCTGCCGACTCTTCGCTCATCTTGGCCAAACGCTCTTCAGCACGCTTTTGCAATGCAGCGAAGGCTTCAACCAGCTCTTCATCTTTCAGCTTCTGTTCTTTCTTGCCGACGGCATCTTCGATGCCCTGGGCTACCGCTTTGGAATCCAGATCATCCATGCCTTCCTGAGCCAGGCTTTTGCCCATGTTCAGGCCGATACCGTAGGAAGCTTTTTGCGCCGGGGTTTTCAGCTCTACGCTGGTCTGCGAATCACAACCCGCAAGTACCAGGCCAACCAGGGCCACCGCCGCCGCCAACCGATGCTGTTTCATGCTATTTCCTTGTTCATGCGCCTAAAGGGCAATCGAGTAAAGCCGCGAGCTTATCAGGCCGCCACGACCAATGGCTACCGGCATGAGAGCAGGAAACGTCTGATAAGTTCAGGTGTTTAAACGCATTTTGGCTATAGAAGGATGAAGCTTCTGTCATTTCGCTCTTACGGACTTGAGGGCCGGTTCCCACAGACTCTGGCGTAATGGCCTCTTGCCGCACTTCGTGAGCTGAGGCATAAGAGAGTTACAAACTGACAAGGACGTTTATCGTGCGCCTCATATTCCGCTTGCTGATCCTGATCGCAGTATTGCTGGGGCTGGGCCTCGCCGTAGTGCTGTATTACGTCGCCAACCCGAAATTGCCGGCCTGGTCACCGGCGCAACAGGTAAATTACCTGGAGCAATGGAGCGCCGCCGACCGACAGGCTTACTACTTCACCCCTCAGGGTACCCAGGTCAAAGGCTTGCGCTATGACTGGTTCAGTGCCCTTGAATTGCCCTTTTCGCAAAAACGATTCGCCGCTCCTGAATACCTTGCACGCTTTGGTTTTCTGATCGACCCGAGTCAGAAAGCCACGCCGAACAATCCTGGCAACCTGCCCGTCGGTTTTGCCCGTCATCAAAACCCCGGCAGCCAGGACGAGTATCTGGACATCACTTGCGCTGCCTGCCATACCGGCGAATTACGCTTCAATGGCCAAGCCGTGCGCATCGACGGCGGCTCGGCCCAGCATGTATTGCCGTCCAGCGTTCCGACCCTGCGTGGCGGCAGCTTCGGTCAGGCACTGGTGGCCAGCCTCGCCTCGACTTACTACAACCCCTGGAAATTCGAACGTTTCGCCCGCAACGTTCTGGGTCAGGACTACGACGCACGGCATCAACAACTACGGCAGGATTTTAAAGTCTCACTCGATACCTTCTTGAAAGTGGCCTGGAACGACACCCATCGCGGCCTCTACCCCACCGAAGAAGGCCCCGGCCGCACCGATGCTTTCGGGCGCATTGCCAACGCCAGCTTCGGCGACGCGATCTCACCCGCCAACTACCGTGTGGCCAACGCTCCGGTGGACTACCCGCAACTGTGGGACATGTGGACCTTCGACTGGGTGCAGTGGAACGGTTCGGCGCAGCAACCGATGGCCCGTAATATCGGAGAGGCCTTGGGTGTGGGCGCCACGCTGAATTTCTTCGACAGCAGCGGGCAGCCGCTCAAGGGCGACGACCGCTACCCGTCCAGCGTCCGGGTGCGCGATCTGCACCGGATCGAAGAAACCCTGCAACGACTCAAACCGCCTGCCTGGCCGGAAGCCCTGTTGGGCAACATCGACAAGCCCCTGGCCGCAAAAGGCCGCGAACTGTTCGCTGAAAATTGCGCCGGGTGTCATGTCCCCCGCGTCACCCAAAGCGACAGCAGACCGGTGCAACATCTGAAATTGCTGCCTGTGGAGGTCATTGGCACAGACCCCGGCGCCGCCAACAACATTGCCGATCATCGCTTCGATCTGACGGCTTTACAGTGGGATCCGGCGGAGCTTGCGCAACTGGACGTACAACTGCATCCCAAACCCACAGAACCCTTGGATATGAGCCAATTGTCCGTGGCCAAGGGACTGGCCTACGTCACTGCTTTCGTGGGCAACCAGGCCTACCGCGAAGCCAAAGTGACACCCGCAGAGCGCCCGAACCTGGACGGATTCGGCCTGCCGATCGGCGTTCAGGAGTTGCGTAGCTACAAGGCCCGACCTTTGGCGGGCGTCTGGGCCACGCCGCCTTTTCTGCACAACGGTTCGGTACCGAGCCTTTATCAATTGCTCTCGCCACAAAGTGAACGCGCGACCACGTTCTACAAAGGCACCTTCGAATATGACCCTAAACACTTGGGCTATCGCACCGAAGCCTTCACCAACGGTTTTGTGTTCGACACGCGCATTACCGGTAATCACAACAGCGGTCACGAGTTCCGCGCAGGTGAACGCGGTAACGGCGTCATTGGTCGTCTGCTGCAACCGGAGGAACGCTGGGCGCTGCTGGAATACCTGAAAGTGTTGGGCGGCCCGATGGAGTCGCAATTGCCAGACCGCCGCCTCAGTCAAAAGGATTGACCCATGCTGATCACTCTCTGGTTGCGCCTGGGCGCCTTCCTCGGCAAAACCCTGCTGTGGTTGTTGGGTCTGGGCCTGCTCGGCTGGGCGCTGATCATGGCCTGGTCCGCCTGGCAGCATCGCGGCCCGGTATCGGCTGAAGAACTGATTCCGGACGGCGAAGCGGCAATGACCCAGGACATCATCCAGACGGCCGTACGTATCGTCGATCAACACCGGGAAAGCACCCGCTACCTGCGCGATGCCCATGCCAAGGCCCATGGCTGCGTGAAGGCCGAGGTACAGGTGCTGTCGGATTTGACGGCTGAGTTACGCCAAGGCGTGTTCAGCGAGCCCGGCAAAACCTGGCAAGCGACGATACGGCTGTCCAACGGCAATGCGTATCCGCAGTTCGATAGCATCCGCGATGCCCGGGGCATGGCCATCAAACTATTCGATGTGCCTGGTAAACAGTTGCTGAGTGACCGACAAGGGCGCAGCGAACAGGATTTCGTGATGTTCAACCATCCGAACTTCTTTGTCAGCGATGTCGCCGAGTATCGTCAGAATGTGGCCGCTCAGGCTGACGGCAAAAAGGTCATGGCGTTCTTCCCGGGTTGGGACCCGCGCACCTGGCAGGTTCGCCATCTGTTTATTGCGCTGGCGACGCTCTCCCCTGCCCCGGCAAGCCCGACGCAGACCACGTACTTTTCAGTTTCGCCGTACAAGTTTGGTGAGGCCAACGCCAAATTCCGAGTGATGCCGGATCCTGATAGCTGCCCGGCCTACGCGCTGCCCGCGCAAAATCAAAACCTGCCGAACTTCCTGCGCAGCGCGCTGAACCAGCAGCTATCGACCGATCGGGTACCGGCCTGTTTCGTTTTACAGATCCAGCGTCAGGATGCGGGCAAGTACATGCCGATCGAAGACACCAGTATCGAGTGGAACGAAAGCGACGCGCCCTTCGAAACCGTGGCCCGGATCAAACTGCCTGCCCAGGATTTCGACACCCCGGCGCTGAACCTGCAATGCGACAACCAATCGTTCAACCCATGGTTCGGCCTTGAAGCTCATAGGCCGATTGGCGGGATCAACCGGTTACGCAAAGCGGTGTACGAGGCCGTCAGCGACTACCGGCACAGCCGTAACGCCGAACAATGAACAAGACACTTAAGCCGGAGTGAGATCTGTAGCAGCTGGCGAAGCCTGCGTTCGGCTGCGAAGCAGTCGTGAAATCGACTGACCCAGTCTGCCTGACACACCGAAATTTCTGGTTTTACGACTGCTACGCAGCCGAACGCAGCCTTCGGCAGCAGCTACAAGGAGTGTGGCGTGACGGAAATTGCTGGCATTACCCGACCAGGTCGCTTTTTCAGTGAAAGGCCAGCACAAAGCCAAATCCCAGACAGCAAAAAGCCCGCATTAAGCGGGCTTTCTGTGGTGATCTGGCGTTCAGCGTTCCAGATACCGAATATGGCGCAGCGGACGGGACTCGAACCCGCGACCCCCGGCGTGACAGGCCGGTATTCTAACCGACTGAACTACCGCTGCGCGTAGCGTTGAAAGTAAGTGGTGGGTGATGACGGGATCGAACCGCCGACATTCTGCTTGTAAGGCAGACGCTCTCCCAGCTGAGCTAATCACCCTTTACCTTCGTTGCGGGGCGCATTGTGCCACAGATTTTCATAAAGTGTTGATTTAATTGATAAAAAATCAAAAAAATCTGAAAACCGGTAAAACGACACACCCTGCAGGAACCTCAGGCAGAAAAAAACCCGCGTTAGCGGGCTTTTCCGTGGTGACCTGGCGTTCAGCGTTCCAGGTTACCGAATATGGCGCAGCGGACGGGACTCGAACCCGCGACCCCCGGCGTGACAGGCCGGTATTCTAACCGACTGAACTACCGCTGCGCGTAACACTAAAGCGAATGGTGGGTGATGACGGGATCGAACCGCCGACATTCTGCTTGTAAGGCAGACGCTCTCCCAGCTGAGCTAATCACCCTTCACTTTCGGTGTGGCGCGCATTCTACGTAGCGACCCAACCTCTGGCAAGCACTTTTTTAATTAATTTTCTCAGGCCTTCCAAAGGCTTAGAGAAGGGTTGGCCTATGGCACACGGAGGACAATAATGCCCCCCTTTGTATAAAGGAGAGACTCACCCCATGTGGTTCAAAAACCTGCTTATCTATCGCCTGACCCAAGATCTGCCTTTTGATGCCGAGGCGTTGGAAACTGCACTGGCCACCAAACTGGCGCGTCCATGTGCAAGCCAGGAGTTGACCACCTACGGTTTCGTCGCGCCATTCGGCAAGGGCGAAGACGCGCCGCTAGTGCACATCAGCGGCGACTTCTTGCTGATCGCCGCCCGTAAGGAAGAACGCATTCTGCCGGGCAGTGTCGTGCGTGATGCGGTGAAGGAAAAGGTCGAAGAGATCGAAGCCGAACAAATGCGCAAGGTCTACAAAAAGGAACGCGATCAGATCAAGGATGAAATCATCCAGGCCTTCCTGCCCCGCGCCTTTATCCGTCGTTCGTCGACCTTCGCCGCCATCGCGCCGAAACAGGGCCTGATCCTGGTTAACTCGGCCAGCCCGAAACGTGCCGAAGACCTGCTGTCCACCCTGCGCGAAGTGATCGGCTCGCTGCCAGTGCGTCCGCTGACGGTGAAGATGTCGCCGACCGCGACCATGACCGAGTGGGTCACCACCCAGAAAGCCGCGGATGATTTCTTCGTGCTGGACGAGTGCGAACTGCGTGACACCCACGAAGACGGCGGCATCGTGCGCTGCAAGCGTCAGGACCTGACCAGCGAAGAAATCCAGCTGCACCTGAGCACCGGCAAAGTGGTCACTCAACTGTCGCTGGCCTGGCAGGACAAACTGTCGTTCGTGCTTGACGACAAAATGGTGGTCAAGCGCCTGAAGTTCGAAGACCTGCTGCAAGATCAGGCGGAACAGGACGGTGGCGACGAAGCCCTGGGTCAACTGGACGCCAGCTTTACCCTGATGATGCTGACCTTCGGCGACTTCCTGCCGGCGATGGTTGAAGCGTTGGGTGGTGAAGAGACCCCGCAAGGGATCTAAAAACAACCGGTTCCCCTTGAAGGAACCGGATCAAATGTGGGAGCTGGCTTGCCTGCGATGGCGGTGTGTCAGACGGCTTAAATGTAGTCTGACACACCGCCATCGCAGGCAAGCCAGCTCCCACATTGATTGGACTTCCAAACTAGGGATCCCACTTATATGACAAGGATCAGGCCATGCGCGCACTGGCTGCATTGAGTCGTTTTGTCGGCAACACCTTCGCTTACTGGGTACTGATTTTCGCCGTGGTGGCGTTTGTGCAACCAACCTGGTTCATCGGCTTGAAAGGCGCCATCGTGCCGCTGCTGGGGCTGGTGATGTTCGGCATGGGCCTGACCCTCAAGCTTGAAGACTTCGCCGAAGTCGCTCGCCATCCGTGGCGCGTGGCCCTGGGCGTAGTCGCCCATTTCGTGATCATGCCCGGTGTGGCGTGGTTGCTCTGCCAGGTTTTTCACCTGCCGCCAGAGATCGCTGTCGGGGTGATTCTGGTCGGCTGCTGCCCAAGCGGCACCTCGTCGAACGTGATGACCTGGCTGGCCCGCGGCGATCTGGCGTTGTCGGTGGCCATTGCCGCCGTCACCACCCTCCTCGCTCCGCTGCTGACGCCAGCGCTGATCTGGCTGCTGGCCTCGGCCTGGTTGCCGGTGTCGTTCATGGAGCTGTTCTGGTCGATCCTGCAAGTCGTTCTGCTGCCGATCGTGCTCGGCGTGGTTGCCCAGCGCGTACTCGGTGATCGGGTTCGTCACGCGGTAGACGTGTTGCCACTGGTGTCGGTGGTGAGCATCGTGATCATCGTCACCGCCGTGGTGGCTGCCAGCCAGGCGAAGATTGCCGAATCCGGCCTGCTGATCATGGCCGTGGTGATGTTGCACAACAGCTTCGGCTACTTGCTGGGTTACTTCACCGGGCGCCTGTTCAACCTGCCACTGGCCCAGCGCAAATCCCTGGCACTGGAAGTCGGTATGCAGAACTCCGGCCTGGGCGCGGCCCTGGCCAGCGCGCACTTCTCGCCGTTGGCAGCGGTGCCAAGCGCGTTGTTCAGCGTCTGGCACAACATTTCCGGGGCGCTGCTCTCGACGTATTTCCGTCGTATGAGCGAGAAAGAAGACCGGCAAATCGCTGCTCAGCAGGCGGCGGATTAAGCTGAAAACTTGATCCTCGGGTTAATGATGGGCACTCTATTGCGCAACGCGGGGACGACCTCGCGGCTCGATCGAATCATTAATCCGGGGACGACCCCATCCATCGATGGAGGTCTCTGATGTCCTGGATCATTCTGTTTTTCGCTGGCCTGTTCGAAGTCGGCTGGGCCGTCGGCCTGAAATACACCGACGGTTTCAGCCGCCCTCTTCCTACCGCACTGACCATTGCCGCCATGGCGATCAGCCTTGGCCTGCTGGGCCTTGCCATGAAGGAATTGCCGCTGGGCACGGCCTATGCGATCTGGACTGGCGTGGGTGCGGTGGGTACGGTGATCGCCGGGATCATTTTGTTTGGTGAATCCATGGCGCTGTTCAGACTCGTCAGTGTGGCGTTGATCATTGCCGGACTGATTGGGCTCAAGGTTAGCACTTAGGCCACTGACGCCATCGCGGGCAAGCCTCGCCTCAACCTGTAGGAGCGAGGCTTGCCCGCGAAGAGGCCCGCCCGCTCAACGACTACCTGACGGCCCCACGCAATTCCCCCACCAACCCTTGCAATGTCGCCGGTTCAGCCACTTCAACGGCCACCGCCGGCCCCGCCACCAATGTCACCCGCGACCACAACCGACGAAACATCCCCTTGTTCGGATCGCGACTGAAGAAACTCCCCCACAACCCCTGCAACGCCAGCGGTATCACCGGCACTGGCGTTTCTTCGAGAATCCGTGTCAGCCCGCCCTTGAACTCGTTGATCTCGCCATCGGCGGTCAACTTGCCCTCAGGGAAAATGCACACCAACTCGCCGTCCTTCAGATACTGGGCGATGCGGGTGAAGGCTTTTTCGTAGATCTGAATGTCTTCCTGACGCCCGGCAATCGGAATCGTCCCCGCCGTGCGGAAAATGAAGTTCAGCACTGGCAGGTTGTAGATTTTGTAATACATCACAAAGCGAATCGGCCGACGCACTGCACCGCCAATCAGCAAGGCGTCGACGAACGACACATGGTTGCAAACCAGCAATGCCGCGCCCTCATCGGGAATCAGCTCCAGATTGCGATGCTCAACGCGATACATGGAATGGCCGAGCAGCCAGATCATGAAGCGCATGCTGAACTCGGGGACGATTTTGAAGATATAAGCATTGACGCCAATGTTCAGCAGCGACACCACCAGGAACAGCTGCGGGATCGACAGCTTGGCGATG
This sequence comes from Pseudomonas sp. GM102, assembly GCF_000282555.1. Classification (NCBI taxonomy): domain Bacteria; kingdom Pseudomonadati; phylum Pseudomonadota; class Gammaproteobacteria; order Pseudomonadales; family Pseudomonadaceae; genus Pseudomonas; species Pseudomonas sp. GM102. Next base: position 58,636 of record NZ_AKJB01000049.1, read on the forward strand.
CTCAGCAAGACGATCGACACAATCGCAGAGACCACCATGAACAGGGCGTTAAGAATGTTGTTGGCGGCGATCACCCGAGCACGCTCATTCTCGGCGGTGCGCGACTGGATCAGCGCATACAGCGGCACGATGTAGAAACCGCCGAAGACCCCAAGCCCGAGGATGTCGATCAGCACCAGCCAGGCGTGACCGAATCCCAGCACTTCGATCCAGCCGTGGCCGGTAACGCTGTCCGGAATTCCGCCGGAGTGCCACCACAGCAACAGGCCAAACACTGTCAGGCCAAACGAACCGAACGGCACCAGGCCAATCTCGACTTTGCGCCCGGAGAGTTTCTCGCAGAGCATCGAGCCCAATGCAATACCGACCGAGAACACGGTAAGAATCAGCGTCACCACGGTCTCGTCGCCGTGCATCCATTCCTTGGCATACGCCGGGATTTGCGTCAGATAAATCGCCCCGACAAACCAGAACCATGAGTTGCCGACGATCGAACGCGATACCGCGGGTGTTTGCCCAAGGCCCAGCTTCAAGGTGGCCCAGGACTGACTGAAGATGTTCCAGTTCAGACGCATTTCCGGCGATGCCGCTGCGGCCCGGGGAATGCTGCGGCTGGCCAGGTAACCGAGCACCGCGATACCGATGATCGCCGTGGACACGACCGGCGCGTAGTTGCTGGCAGACATCATGATCCCGGCGCCAATGGTCCCGGCAAGAATCGCCAGGAAGGTGCCCATTTCCACCAGGCCATTGCCACCCACCAGCTCTTCTTCGCGCAAGGCCTGCGGCAGGATCGAGTACTTCACCGGCCCGAACAGCGCCGAGTGGGTGCCCATGGCAAACAGCGCCAGCAGCATCAGCGACAGGTGATCGAACATGAAACCGACCGCCCCCACCGCCATGATGACGATTTCCCCGAGCTTGATCAGACGGATCAGCGCGTCCTTGGCGAACTTTTCCCCAAACTGCCCGGCCAATGCCGAGAACAGGAAAAACGGCAGGATAAACAGCAACGCACACAGGTTGACCCAGATCGAGCGGTCACCCTCAATCGTCAGCTTGTACAAAATGGCGAGGATCAGCGACTGCTTGAAGATGTTGTCGTTGAAGGCCCCGAGGGACTGCGTGACAAAAAACGGTAGGAAGCGCCGAGTGCGAAGCAAGGTGAACTGCGAGGGGTGACTCATCTTCCATGTGTCCCTGATTTTGGGTAGCTGATTTTGGGTAACGAGTGGCATGAATACTGTTTTGGAATGGAACGTCGATCCAGGCCACAGATTACCCAATCTTTGCCGATTATTTCTTTAATCCTGCAATGCACGGCGAAACAAACAACTCACCCCGCCATGCGCCCTGCACCGTGCGTTTGGCGACAATCAGCCACATCACCGCCAGCAACGCCACCAGTACACAGCCAAAGACACTGAAAAACGTCAGGTGCAAGGTGCTCGCGAGTTTCAACGTCGCCAAAGAATAGACGCCCAACGGAAAGGTGAAGCCCCACCAGCCGAGATTGAACGGGATACCGGCGCGCAAGTAACGGAGAGTGATCAACAGCGCAATCAGCATCCACCAGAGCCCGAAGCCCCACAGCGTGATGCCGGCCACCAAGCCAAGCCCTGCGGCGATCTCGCCGATACCCGGCAAACCGTTGGCGGCAAAGATCGCTGGCGCGTCGGCCCCCAACAGCAACATGCCCAGCGCACCGGTGCCAATCGGCCCAAGGGCCAGCCAGCTTGAGGCGGCCATGTTTTCGTGGGGCAATTTATGCAACGCCATGCGCAGCAACAGGATAGTCAGAATGCTGAACGCCACCGGCAGGGAAAAGGCCCAGAGCACGTAGCTGGTCACCAGCACCACCAGTTGTGAATGAGCATCGGCCAGATGCGGCGCCAGCAAGCCGCCGCTGGCCGCCGCCACTTCCGCCGCCACCACTGGCAACAGCCAGACAGCGGTCATCTGGTCGATACTGTGTTCCTGGCGGGTAAACATCATGTAGGGAATCAATACGCCGCAGGCCAGCGACATCGCCACATCCAGCCACCACAGTACTTCGGCGACATGAATCACGCCGTCACCCCAGCGCGGCAATCCGAACAACAGAAAGCCGTTGATGATGGTCGCAAGGCCCATGGGAATGGTGCCGAAAAACATCGAAACCGTGGAGTGCCCGAAAATCCGTCTAGCCTCGTCGAAGAACATGACCCAACGCGCGGCATACATGGCCGTGAACAGAACAAACAGAACAATATTGAACAGCCACAAGCCTTCGGCAAACGCATGCAGGCCGGGATTCGACACCGGCAATTGCGCAAGCGCCAGCGCCAATACACCCGTGCCCATGGTCGCCGCGAACCAGTTGGGGGTGAATTGGCGGATGGCCTCTCGAGGGTGCTGCAAATGACTGAGCGGTTTGATACCGGGTTTAACGCTACGGGTGCAGGTCATGGTGAACTCCTGTCCTCTGGTGAGGTGGAGTTCATGGTAGATCCGAATCGAATATCGATATAACGGGTAATATCTCTAACTGTTATCTGTTTTGCATATATGGCATCAGACGCTGTCTTCGGTCTCGATCACCAATATCCGCGCCACACCCAGCGGATGGGCTACATGCTGGGTGCGTTTAGTCAGTAACGCCGCCTTCGCGGGCAAGCCTCGCTCCTACAGGTATTGCGTAGCAAAAATCGAACTGACTCCCAACCTGCGACCCCCGCCACGCCACGACCTTGGTCGACACTGACTAACTCAAGCGCTCATGCGAGACTGTCCTGACCGGGCGCAGTCCCGGAGGTCTTTTGTCTGGAGTTCCCATGTCGCTGTCCATCGGGCTGATCGCCACCGTCGCCCTGGCCTATATGGCCATCCTGTTCGCTATCGCCTTTTATGGTGATCGGCGCAGCGCGCCGTTGCCGCCACGGGTGCGTGCCTGGGTGTATAGCCTGTCGCTGGCCGTTTATTGCACCAGCTGGACATTCTTTGGTGCCGTGGGCCAGGCGGCCGAACAACTCTGGTCATTCCTGCCGATCTACCTCGGGCCGATCCTGCTGCTGGTGTGCGCGCCGTGGGTCCTGCAAAAAATGGTGATGATCAGCAAACAGGAAAACATCACCTCCATCGCCGACTTCATCGCCGCCCGCTACGGTAAATCCCAGTCGCTGGCGGTCGTGGTGGCGCTGATCTGCCTGGTCGGCGTATTGCCCTACATCGCCTTGCAGCTCAAGGGCATCGTGCTGGGCGTGAACCTGCTGATCGGTGCCGGGGCTGACGCCATGGGCACGCGCGCGCAAGACACGGCGCTGATCGTGTCGTTGGTGCTGGCACTGTTCACCATCGTTTTCGGTACCCGCAACCTCGACGCCACGGAACACCACCGCGGCATGGTGATGGCGATTGCCTTTGAATCGCTGGTCAAGCTGTTCGCTTTTCTCGCGGTCGGCGCGTTCGTGACCTACGGCCTGTATGACGGTTTCGACGACCTGTTCGACCAGGCCATGCTCGCCCCGCGTCTCGAAGCGTACTGGAAAGAAACTATCAATTGGCCTTCCATGGTGGTGCAAACCGGCGTGGCGATGATGGCAATCATCTGCCTGCCCCGGCAGTTCCATGTGACCGTAGTGGAAAACATCGATCCTCAGGATCTGCGTTTGGCCAAGTGGGTGTTCCCGGCCTATCTGGCGCTGGCGGCGCTGTTTGTCGTGCCGATCGCGCTGGCCGGTCAGATGTTGTTGCCCAGTTCGGTGCTGCCGGACTCATTCGTCATCAGCCTGCCCCTGGCCCAATCTCACCCTGCCCTGGCGATGCTGGCGTTTATCGGCGGTGCTTCGGCGGCGACCGGCATGGTGATCGTGGCCAGCGTGGCGCTGTCGACCATGCTTTCCAACGACATGTTGCTGCCCTGGTTACTGCGGCGTAACAACGCCGAGCGGCCGTTCGAAGTGTTCCGCCAGTGGATGCTTTCGGTGCGACGGGTGAGTATCGTGGTCATTCTGCTGCTGGCCTACGTCAGTTATCGACTGCTGGGTTCCACCGCGAGCCTGGCGACCATCGGCCAGATCGCCTTCGCCGCCGTGACCCAACTGGCCCCGGCCATGCTCGGCGCGCTGTATTGGAAACAGGCTAACCGTCGAGGGGTGTTCGCGGGGCTAGCCGCTGGGACGTTCCTCTGGTTCTATACCCTGGTGTTGCCGATCGCCGCCAAAAGTCTCGGCTTGCCCCTGAGCAGTTTTCCGGGGCTGGCATGGCTGCAAGGCAACCCGTTGAACCTGCCGATCACGCCGCTGACGCAAGGCGTGGTGCTGTCCCTGGCGGGCAACTTCACCTTATTCGCCTGGGTCTCGGTGCTGTCGCGCACGCGGGTTTCGGAGCACTGGCAGGCCGGCCGCTTCATCGGCCAGGAAATCAGCGCCCGCCCGAGCGCCCGTTCGATGCTGGCGGTACAGATCAATGACTTGCAGCAACTGGCCGCCCGTTTTGTCGGCGAAGAGCGGGCTCGTCAGAGTTTCCTCCGTTTCGCTTACCGTCAGGGCAAAGGCTTCAACCCGAACCAGAACGCGGACGGTGAATGGATCGCCCATACCGAACGCTTGCTGGCCGGTGTACTCGGCGCATCTTCGACCCGGGCGGTGGTAAAAGCCGCCATTGAAGGTCGGGAAATGCAACTCGAGGATGTCGTGCGGATCGCCGACGAAACCTCGGAAGTGCTGCAGTTCAACCGCGCTTTGCTGCAAGGTGCCATCGAGAACATCACCCAAGGCATCAGCGTGGTCGACCAGTCGCTGAAACTGGTGGCCTGGAACCGGCGCTACCTCGAGTTATTCAACTACCCCGACGGTTTGATCAGCGTTGGCCGGCCGATTGCCGACATCATTCGCTACAACGCTGAGCGCGGTCTGTGCGGGCCCGGTGAGGCGCAAGTGCACGTCGCCCGTCGCTTGCACTGGATGCGCCAGGGCCGCGCCCATACCTCCGAGCGGCTGTTCCCTAATGGTCGAGTGATCGAGCTGATCGGGAACCCGATGCCGGGCGGCGGTTTCGTCATGAGCTTCACCGACATCACCGCGTTCCGCGAGGCCGAGCAGGCACTGACCGAAGCGAACGAAGGCCTCGAGCAACGGGTCATCGAACGGACCCACGAGCTGTCGCAACTCAACGTTGCCCTGACCGAAGCCAAGGGCACCGCCGAATCGGCCAACCAGTCGAAAACCCGTTTCCTGGCTGCCGTCAGCCATGACTTGATGCAACCGCTGAACGCTGCGCGGCTATTCTCTGCCGCCCTCTCCCACCAGGAAGAAAATTTATCCAGTGAAGCCCGCAAGCTGGTTCATCATCTGGACAGTTCGCTACGCTCGGCCGAGGATCTGATCAGCGACCTGCTGGACATTTCCCGCCTGGAAAACGGCAAGATCAACCCTGATCGCAAGCCCTTCGCGCTCAATGAGTTGTTCCATACGCTAGGCGCCGAGTTCAAGGCACTGGCTCAGGAACAGGGACTGAAATTCCGCGTCAGGGGCAGCGCGCTGCGGGTCGACAGCGACATCAAACTGCTGCGACGGATCCTGCAAAACTTCCTGACCAATGCCTTCCGCTACGCCAAGGGGCCGGTGCTGCTGGGCGTTCGGCGGCGCAACGGCGAGCTGTGCCTGGAGGTTTGGGACCGTGGACCGGGTATTCCGGAAGATAAACTGCAGGTGATTTTCGAAGAGTTCAAACGCCTCGACAGCCACCAGACCCGGGCCGAGAAAGGCCTGGGCTTGGGCCTGGCGATTGCCGATGGGCTGTGTCGTGTGCTGGGCCACACCTTGCGCGTGCGTTCCTGGCCGGGTCGCGGCAGTGTGTTCAGCGTCAGCGTGCCGCTGGCTCGGGTACAAACCACGACGCCGGCCAAGGTGGCCGAACTCAATGGCCATTTGCTCGGTGGCGCGCAGGTGCTGTGTATCGATAATGAAGACAGCATTTTGATCGGCATGAACAGTTTGCTCACCCGCTGGGGTTGCCAGGTCTGGACCGCGCGCAACCGTGAGGAATGCGCGACGCTGCTCGGCGACGGGGTGCGTCCGCAATTGGCGCTGGTGGATTACCACCTGGACGATGGCGAGACTGGAACCGAGTTGATGGCGTGGTTGCGCACGCAACTGGGCGAGCCGGTGCCGGGGGTGGTGATCAGTGCAGATGGACGGCCGGAGACGGTGGCCCAGGTGCATGCCGCTGGCCTGGATTACCTGGCCAAACCGGTGAAACCGGCGGCGTTGCGGGCGTTGTTGAGTCGGCACTTGCCGTTGTAGTGCGGCCCTCCAGACCACCCAAAACCTGTGGCGAGGGAGCTTGCTCCCGCCGGGCTGCGAAGCAGCCCCAAGTGCTGCCACGATGACTGTCAGGTATACCGCGCTGCCTGCTTGACGACTGCTGCGCAGCCGAACGGGAGCAAGCTCCCTCGCCACGAAGACCAGGTGGTGCCTTGCTTATTCCGGCAATTCGGCCAAGCCATCGACATCGGTCATCGCCCGCTCCAGCAGGTCCGCCGGCAAGCTCTTGCTGGCCCGCGCTCCGAGCAACTTGAGCTGTTCGCTGCGACTGACCAGGTTGCCACGGCCTTCTGTCAGCTTGTTGCGTGCGTTGCTGTAAGCCTTGTCCAGTTGCTGCAAGCGATTGCCGACTTCATCCAGATCCTGAATGAACAACACGAACTTGTCGTACAGCCAACCGGCGCGCTCGGCGATTTCCCGGGCGTTCTGACTCTGGCGCTCCTGCTTCCACAGACTGTCGATGACCCGCAAGGTGGCCAGTAGCGTGGTCGGGCTGACGATCACGATATTGCGGTCGAATGCCTCCTGAAACAGCGTCGGTTCAGCCTGCAACGCCGCGGAAAACGCCGCTTCGATCGGGACGAAAAGCAGAACGAAATCCAGGCTGTGCAAGCCGTCGAGCCGCTTGTAGTCCTTGCCGGCCAGGCCTTTGACGTGGTTGCGCAGGGACAGCACGTGCTGCTTGATGGCGATCTGGCCGATGGCGTCGTCCTCGGCCGCCACATATTGCTGATAGGCCGTGAGGCTGACCTTGGAATCGACCACGACCTGCTTGTCGCCGGGCAGGTAAATAATCACATCCGGCTGGAAACGCTCACCGTCCGGCCCCTTGAGATTGACCTGAGTCTGGTACTCCCGCCCCTTCTCCAGCCCCGCGTGCTCAAGCACCCGCTCGAGAATCAGCTCGCCCCAGTTGCCTTGGGTTTTCTGCCCTTTCAAGGCCCGCGTCAGGTTGGTGGCTTCGTCGCTCAGGCGCAAGTTCAGTTGTTGCAGCCGTTCCAGTTCCTTGGCCAGGGAAAAGCGCTCGCGGGCTTCAGCCTGATAGCTTTCCTCGACGCGTTTTTCGAACGATTGGATACGTTCCTTCAACGGATCGAGCAACTGGCCCAAACGCTGTTGACTGGTTTCGGCAAAACGTTGCTCACGTTCGTCGAAGATCTTGCCGGCCAGCTCGGCGAATTGCGCGCGCAGTTCGTCCCGCGAGCCTTGCAGGTCGTTGAGGCGCTGCTGATGGCTTTCCTGCTGCTCACGCAGTTCGGCGTTAAGGGAAGCGGCCTGAGCATCGAGGCGACGCAACTCAGCCTCTTTGCCGGCGCGTTCGATGTTCCAGGCGTGGGCCGCGTCGCGGGCGTCGTCGCGCTCGATCTGGAGCAGTTCGACTTCCCGGCGCACGGCAGCCAGATCGGCCTGTTTGGCGGCGTTGGCTTGGCTCAGGTCAGCGATTTCATCACGGCAAGTGTCAAGCTGAGCATTCAAGCCGTCCTGCGTCAGTTGGGCGATGGCGAGGCGCTCTTCCAGCAGCGCCAACTCGGCCTGCCCCGCACTCGCTCGACGCTGAAGTTGCCAGGCCAGCACCAGTAACGGCAGCCCAGCGCCCGTCAGCCCCAGCAATGCGCTGGTCAAGTCCATCGCCATAGCCACTCCTGCCGATTCGATAAAGCGTGAAGGTTAACCAAGGCGTCAGGTCTTGGACAGCTCAGTCTTCGCTCAGGCCCAGTTCCTGTTGCGCGCGTCGGTCGCCCGCACGCGCGGCCTGACGCAACAGCTCCTGGCCAATGCGGCGATCCCGGGCATTACCGCATTCGCGGCACATCAACTGGCCGAGACGGCTTTGCGCGGCCACCACGCCTTCCCGGGCAGGCTGCTTGAGCAAGCGTCCGGCGAAGTGTTTGATGTTGGAGTTTTCGCCCAGGCGCGGGCTGTCCAGCAGCCACTCAGCCACGCGCATCGAAAAGCGTTTGGGTGGGGTAACACTGGGGGATGTTGGGGTAGCAGAGACTGATGCTGAGCGAAACTTCATAAAGCACTGTGGGGCAGATCGGAAGGCGCGCCACTCTACTCTTTTTTTCGCACAGGTAAAGTCGAAAAAAGCCGGCACGCCCGTCCTAGAGCAAGCGCTTGGGACAATCCACAGAAGCTGTGGATAACTCAGTGGACAACCGCCTTTGAACTCGCGCAAAGCCGTGTGGGATGGGGCTCGCAGTCAAACTGACGATTTTTTCACCAGTAAAAAAAAGCGATGTTTTTCATTGACTTAAATTTTCATTACAGGCACCCACTCCCCTTGAGGCGAGGATGACAGTGGGATGACAGTTCGCGCAACTTATGTGCACAAGTACCTGCGAGGCGGTTATATCGATGCGCTTTTTCGGCGCGTTTTTTGGGTAAGGTCTGGGGTAAACCCGGGCAACCCGCGCTACAGATTGATCCTGGCTCGATCGTCCTCCCGGATCAACGGTCGAATTCTGGGCCATTAGGGGGCGCAGGGGCTGCCGGTGGCTCTTCCAATCGTTCAACGGGGACTCGTTGGCAGGCACTCCAACGATCTTTTTTGCAAACAGACTTCCCTTCGGTAATTCAATCCGTTAGTATCCGCGGCGTTAGTACCAAGCTGAAAGTCAATTCTGGTCGAACAAATCCCCCCGGTCAGCCTTCTCCAAGAGAAGCCTCCACCGACAAAGCGGGACCGGCCACCTCGATGGTTTCCAGGTAAATCTACGCCAACACAGCCTTTGAATCGAAAGCAAAGGGTGTTGCGAAGCTCACTTACTCTGACCGAACCAGCCTGCAAATTGATCAGGATCTTCACCCCGGGCCCAGAACCTTTGCCCTTGATGTGTTGCCTGCCCTCCTAAGTACCTACCTGCCAGCCCAAGCGCGCCAACTTATCAGCGCTTCAAACTGGCTGCTTTGTTCCAGTCGGGTTCTTCGTTCGACCAATGGTGGTCGTCGTCACTGGAACGTTTTAACTTTGCACGGTTCTTATCCGTGTCGCTTGTAGGAACACCAAATATGTCCACTCAAATCCACACCCAGGATGCCATCCGCACCCTAACCAACGCTTTTGCTCCAATGAACTGCCTGATCATGGCCGCTCGCAAAGGCTGCTTCAGCTTCACTCTGGTCAACGAACACGGCATCGCTCGTCACAGCGAACGCCTGTACCCGGATCAATACTCCAGCGCAGAACCGCTGCAGGCTGTGATCGAGCGTACTCGCCAGGCACTGGTTGCCTGAGACGCCAGAAGGCTGAAAACCTCAAAAGCCCTGCTGAAAAGCGGGGCTTTTTATTGCCTGATATTTCTCATTTCGTCGCCGACGGCTAAGCACCAACCGATATAACGGTTATAACTCGAAGCCGGAAATATTTTAAAAACAGTCCTTTACAGCTAAATAATGACACTACACTTCAACTCAAGCGGCTTGGTCCGCTTCCGGCGAGCCTGAATCGATCCACTGCTGCCAAGGCCCTTTCAGGTATCGCCGACCACTTCATGTTTTCGAGGGTTCTATGGGTATCGCTGCCAGCGAACTGTGTCGTTATGTGATCCGTCCGACTTTGATCTACCTCGGACGCCATAGCGCAACTGCCGAATCCCTGCTGCTGGGCATTGCAGCCAGTCAGTCAGCCCTTGGGTCAGCCTTGCATGACCGCCGTGGACACGGCCTGTACCGAATCACCGAGCCTCGCCACCAAGCCCTATGGGATCACTATTTGGCCCTGGACCCGGATCGGGCGAGCCTGGTCCGTGGCTTGGCCAGCCAACATGCTTTTCTAAGCGGCCCGCACCTGGAATTGACCGTCAACCTGCGTTATGCCACTGCCATCGCCTGGCTGCTGGTAGAAGAACAGAACACCCCCCTCCCCGCCTCAGATGACCTGTTGGGAATGGCCCGAATCTGGCGCCAGACTTTCCAACCCCAAGGTCGTCTGCGAGATTTCACCTACGCGTGGCAAACCTGTGTTTCATCGTTGAATCAGGTCGCCTGCTAAGCCACCCATTTCCGAAAATCGCACAACAGGTAGCGATTTTGGTCGGATTGTCCTACAAAACCGCTCTAACTCAAGCGTTACACGCTATAGCGTCCAGACGAAAATCTTGGTAATTTCCGCCCCGGTGATCACCAGGAGTTCTAATAATGAAAAAAGTAATGCTCAAAACCACCCTTAGCCTCGCCGTTGCCTTGGCATCCACCCAGATCTTCGCAAGTGGCTTTGCCCTCAACGAACAAAGCATCAGCGGGATGGGGACAGGTTTTGCCGGGCGATCTTCATCTGCCGACGACGCATCTACAGTTTTTGGTAACCCTGCCGGCATGTCTCGCCTCAAGCGCGAACAAGTGACCGGTGGTGTTGCATTTATCGACGCGCACGCTGATATCAGTGATGCAAGCTCCAGTCCGAATAGCGGCACCAACAAAGGTGACATGGTCCCTTTCATGGGCGTGCCCATGGGCTACTACGTAAAGCCAATCGATGACCACTGGGCATTCGGTTTCGGCGTCTACGCTCCATTCGGCCTGGTGACCGACTACGAGAACGGCTTCGCCGGCAAATACTTCGGCAGCAAGAGCGAAGTCAAAATCGTAACCCTGCAGCCAACCGTCAGCTACGCCTTCAACGACAAGGTGTCGATCGGTTTCGGTCCGACCATCAACCGTATTGACGGCACCCTGGAATCGAACCTGTCGCTGAACCCGCGCGCAGCGGACGGTACTGTCAAGATCAAGGGTGACGACACCGCGCTGGGTTACAACATCGGTATCCTGGTTCAAGCCACCGACAGCACTCGCGTCGGCCTGACCTACCACTCGAAAGTGAAGTACAAGCTCGAGGGTGACACCAAGGTCAATTACAGCCTCCTGGGTGCCCTTGGCCAGAACCCGAGCCAGAAGTACGACGCGTCGCTGGACATCACCACGCCTGAGTCGGTCGACTTCTCGGTTACTCACCAGCTGGACGACAAATGGACTCTCTACGCAGGCAGCACCTGGACTCGCTGGAGCCGTCTGAAAGAAATCACCGTTGAGAACAGTGGCGTTCCTGCTGCCCTGAACGGCCGGTTTGGCACCATCACTGAAGAACAGAACTGGCATGACACCTGGGCTCACGCCATTGGCGCTTCGTACCAGTTGAACAAACAATGGGTCCTGCGTACCGGCCTGTCCGTTGACCAGGCACCGACCAATAACGAAAACCGTTCCCCACGCATCCCGACTGGCGATCGCAAGATTTTCAGCCTTGGCGCTGGCTGGAGCCCGACCGACGACCTGACCATCGACGTAGCGTACTCGTACCTGCGCGAAGAGTCGGTCAAGGTCAACAACAGCAACGGCCGTCAGAACTACAGCGCAGAGTATGAAAACTATGCGAACGGTTTCGGTGTTGGCGCGACATACCGTTTCTGATGATTCACGGCGACTCCCTCGCCGCCTGAATTGAAAAAGCCCCGCGCTCTTGTACAGAGGCGGGGCTTTTTAGTGCGTGTCGATCAGGGTTTCGATGCGAGCGCTTTCTCCACCGCCTCGATGAACTCCGGATTATCCGGCTTGGTCAGGCTGGAGAAATTGGCGATCACCTTGCCTTGGCGATCGACCACGTACTTGTAGAAATTCCACTTCGGCGAACTGCTTTGTTCAGCGAGAACCTTGAACAAATGCGTCGCATCATCGCCGCGGACTTTCTGCGGCTCGGTCATGGTGAAGGTGACGCCGTAGTTCACGTAACAGACCTTGGCAGTCTCTGCGCCATCTTTAGACTCTTGTTTGAAATCATTGGATGGAACACCAATCACCTCAAGCCCTTGATCCTTGTAATGCTGATACAGCGCCTCAAGGCCTTTGAACTGCGGGGCGAAGCCACAGAAGCTCGCGGTATTGACCACCACCAGCGGCTTGCCGGCGAAGCGCTGGCACAGATCGATGGATTCCTTGGCGCGCAGCTTGGGCAAAGAGCCTTGTAGCAACTCCGGGCATTCTGCCGCCTGGGCCAGCCCGGTAAAAGCCATCAACAATGCGGGAACTGCAAGCCAACGCATCAGCATGTCGGTGCATCCTTGAACAATCGTCAGAAAACGAAATTACTCGCCTTCGCCGCTCGCTAGCAAGCACCCATGCCCAACTGCATCAACGCCAGGCCACCCTGATGCCAGCCCCACCACGCCAGGGCCAGCAGCAGTACGCCGATGGCGATAACAGCCATCCGCGGCCAGAGACTGTTCATGCTGCACTCATCCGGGTTTGAAGACGCGCCACCGGCTGCTCGCGCACCGGCCAGTTCAGGGCTGCGGCCACCAGACTCAAGAGAATCGCCACCTGCCAGATCAAGTCGTAACTCCCGGTTCGGTCATACACCACCCCACCCAACCAACCGCCGAGGAACGAGCCGAGCTGGTGAAAGAGGAAAACGATCCCACCGAGCATGGACAAATTTCGTACACCGAACAAGGTCGCCACCGTGCCGTTGGTCAAGGGCACCGTCGACAACCAGAGAAACCCCATGGCCATGCCGAACAAATAAGCCGTGACCTGAGTGACCGGCGCCCAGAGGAACAGCACAATCACCACCGCCCGTAACAGATACAGACCGGTGAGCAAGCGCGGCTTGGACATCCGCCCGCCGAGCCAGCCAGCGGTGTAGGTGCCGAAGATATTGAACAGCCCGATCAGCGCCAGCACCGTGGTGCCGACGGAGGCTGGCAAGTGTTGGTCCACCAGATAGGCCGGCAAGTGCACGCCGATGAACACCACCTGAAAACCGCAAACAAAAAAGCCGAACGCCAACAGCCAGAACCCTGAATGGGAACAGGCTTCGCGCAGCGCTTCAGAGAGGGTTTGCTCGTGTCCGAGGACCGGCAGCGGCTTGTCCTTGAGCATGCTCACCAGCGGCACGATCAGCGCCACCACCAGGCCCAACACCAGCAATGCCGCGGACCAGCCAAGCCAGCCGATCAGCCCCAGCGTGCCGGGCAACATGGCGAATTGACCGAAAGAACCGGCAGCGCTGGCGATACCCATGCCCATGCTGCGTTTTTCCGGTGGCACGACACGGCCAACCACGCCGAGAATCACCGAGAACGAAGTGCCGGACAGGCCGATGCCGATCAACAACCCAGCGCTCAAGGACAAGGTCACCGCCGAATCGGACAGCCCCATGAACACCAGACCCAGGGCGTACAGAACACCACCGATCAACACCACCTTCGCAGCGCCAAAGCGGTCGGCCAGTGCACCGGTGAACGGTTGCGCCAGGCCCCAGATCAGGTTCTGCAAAGCAATGGCGAAGGCAAACACTTCGCGGCCCCAGCCGAACTCGGCACTCATGGGCGCCAGAAACAGCCCGAAGCCATGTCGCACCCCCAGGGACAACGCCAGAATCAGCGCACTCCCCAACAGCACCCAACCGCATGTACGCCACATTGATGTCATTCTTGTTCTCCGGTAGCGGGTATATACCCGCTTAAGATCGAACAAACTGGCCTCAAGCCAGTTCGTCCAGCAGTTTCAGCAAGGTTTCACGCTTCTCGGCACCCAGACGGTCGATCAACCGCTGCTGCGCCGCTTCCCAGGCTGGCAACGCCGCCGCCAGGCGTTCGCGCCCCGTTTCGGTGAGCAGGACGATGCGATTGCGCATGTCCTCGCCCTCGACCAGCGTCACCAGACCTTCGCCCTCCAGCACCCGCAGATTGCGCCCCAAGGTGCTGCGATCCAGGCCCATGGCCTCGGCCAGCGTCGAGATGCTTGGCTGATCCAGACGCTGCAAATTGCACAGCAGAGAATACTGGGCAACGTTGATCCCGAAGCCGTCGAGAGCGCCGTCGTAGTGCCTGCTGACGCCACGAGCGGCGCGACGCAGGTTGGTACACAAACATTGAGAAGGAAGCATAGTGCGTGTATATACCCGCGGTTAAATGAAAGCAAATTTTTCGACACCTATTACCGTAGGAGCGAGGCTTGCCCGCGAAGGCGGCAGCACAGTCAACATTGATATCGACTGACACACCGCCTTCGCGGGCAAGCCTCGCTCCTACAGGGGTTCAGAGCAGTGCAAGCCCCACCAGCACCGCCACCTCCAGCAATTCCAGCAACGCCCCTGCCGTATCGCCCGTTGTCCCGCCCAATCGCCGCACCATCACTTGCCGCAACCAGACAAACACCGCTGCCGCCAGTGCAAGCGCCCATACCGCGCTGAAGCCTGCGATCAGCACACAGGCCAAAGCACTGATCACCAACACCTGTTTGCCGGCCAAACGCGGCAGATGATCGGCCAGCGCCTGCCCCAGCCCACCGGGACGCACGTAAGGTGTGGAGAGGAATAAGCCCAGTAACGCGCTCCGGCTAATCAGTGAAACGATGATCAGGACCACGCTGTGCTGTTGCTCGATCAACGCCAGCAACGCGGCAAACTTGAGCAGCAATACCAAGACCAGCGTCACCACGGCGATCGGCCCGCTACGCGGGTCTTTCATGATGGTCAGGGTGCGCTCACGGTCGCCGTAACCCCCGAGCCACGCATCGGCGCTATCGGCCAGGCCATCCAGGTGCAACGCGCCGCTGAGCACGACCCAAACACTCAGCAGCAGTGCGGCGTGAAGCAATAATGGTGTGCCCAGCAATAGCCAGTTCAGCCCCCACAGAATCACGCCAAACAGCAAACCGACCAACGGATAAAACAGCAGCGACCGGCCCAGTTCCTCGGGCGTCGGCATGCCTGGCAGGCGAATCGGCAGGCTGCTCAAAAATTGCAGGGCGATCCAGAACGGCAACATGGTCAGATCGCTTCCCTTAACAAGACACCGGTTTCGACCGACAACGAGAACAACGCGCCATGGCCTACTTCAACGTTGAGCAACTGCTCACGCGGCAATCCGCGCGCTTGAGCCAGCAACAAACGCATGACACCGCCATGGCTGATCAACAAAATTCGCTCACCCGCATAGGCCGTGTGCAGCCGTTCGATGGCCGCCAACACCCGCGCTGAAAAGTCCGCAACCGGTTCACCGTCTGGCGGCGTGAACGAATAAGGATCGGCCCAGAACAAGCCCAACGCCTCGGCGCTGGTCTCCATAAGCGCCGCCGCGCTCTGCCCTTCCCAGGCGCCGAAGTGCAGCTCTTGCAGGTCCTTATCCAGCTGCACCGGCAAACCCAGTTGCGCTCCAAGCTCTTGCGCAAAGCGCGCACAACGCTGCAACGGCGAACTGACCAGTCGATCCCAGGGCCCCTGCTCGGCCACCGCGGCGCGCATTTGCTCCCAGCCCTTGCCGGTCAGCGCATCGTCGAGGCTGCCGCGCAAACCGCCGCCGAGTTCGGTTTCGCCATGGCGCAACAGGTCCAGACGCAAGGTCATGCCGGGCGATCCGCCACTGCGGCTTCGGCGAACGTCGCCATTTGCCCGTGCAGGTCGCAGGCCAGACGCAACAATGGCACGGCCAATGCCGCACCACTGCCCTCGCCCAGTCGCAGGCCGAGGTCCAGCAACGGTTCGGCGTTCAGGGTTTCGAGCACATGGCGATGACCTGGCTCGGCGCCGCGATGACCGAACAGCAGCCACTCACGGCAGGCCGGATTCAAACGCACCGCCACCAACGCAGCGACGCTGCAAATAAACCCGTCGACCAACACCGCGACACCTTCCTGAGCACAGGCCAGGTACGCGCCGACCAGCGCAGCAATTTCGAAACCGCCGAGGTTGAACAAGGTCTGCAGCGCATCGCTACGCTGAGCGCCATGCAACGCCAAGGCACGTTCAATAACTTGGGCTTTATGGCTGACACCCGCCGCGTTCAATCCGGTCCCCGGTCCGGCAAGATGCACCACCGGGCAGTCGAGCAACGCACAGGCCAACGCACTGGCCGCCGTGGTGTTGCCGATGCCCATTTCGCCACCGATGAACAACTGCGCGCCGGCTGCGATGGCGCGCTGCGCACTGTCGCGGCCGACCTGCAAGGCGAGTTCACCTTGGGCCTGAGTCATCGCCGGCCCCTGGACGAAATTCGCCGTGCCCGGGCCGATGTTCAGGTGACGCACACCCGGCAAATTCAACGACGGCGTCACGGTGCCGAGATCGACCACTTCCAGGGAAGCCCCCAACTGCCGCGCCAACACGCTGATCGCCGCGCCGCCGCTGACAAAGTTGTGCAGCATCTGCCCCGTGACTTCCTGCGGAAACGCCGACACGCCTTCAGCGACCACACCATGGTCACCGGCAAAAATCGCAATCCACAGCTGATCCAGCGTCGGCTTGACCTGCCCCTGCAACCCGGCCAGTTGCACCGCCACCGATTCGAGCTGGCCGAGAGAGCCGGCAGGCTTGGTCAGTTGCTGTTGACGCGCCTGCGCCTGTTCGACCGCTTGCGCGTCGATGGGCTTGCACGGGTTCAGCCACCAGGCGTGAGTCATAACGCAGTTCCTTTCAAAGTCAGGGGCAGGCCGGCGACGGTCAGGACGACTCGCTGACAGCGCTCGGCCAAGGCTTGATGCAGCCAACCGGCTTCATCGACATAGCGGCGAGTCAATTCGCCCATCGGTACGACACCCATCCCGGTCTCGTTGCTGACAAAAATGATTTCACCCGGCAATGACGCCAGGCAGTCCAGCAGGGCTTCGCGTTCGGCCGACAAGCGCTCGGCATCGTCGAGCATTAGCAGATTGGTCAGCCACAGCGTCAGGCAATCCACCAGCAAGCAACGATCGGCACTGGCGTTTTCGCGCAGCACACGGGCGAGCTCCAGCGGTTCTTCGATCAATGCCCATTCGGCCGGACGACGGGCACGGTGATGGGCCACCCGTTCGTTCATTTCACCGTCTTGAGATTGGCTGGTGGCGATGTAGGTGGCTATATAAGTGACTTGGAGCTGACTGTCTGTCGCCAGCTTTTCAGCCAGGCGGCTTTTGCCGGAGCGGGCGCCGCCGAGGATCAGTTGCAGCATGGTTTATTCCTTAAAATGTGCGATGTCGGGGCAGGCCTCTTCGCGGGCAAGCCTCGCTCCTACGGATTAGCGTCGAATCGTAATAATGTGAACGACACAAAACCTGTAGGAGCGAGGCTTGCCCGCGAAGGCGCCCTCAAAACCACCTCAAAAACCACAGAGCTCACGCAACAGCGAGGTATCCAAATGCTTCTCCACCAAATCCGCCAACCGTTCGATATCGCGCTCGCGCAAAGCGTGGTAATCGACCTCCTGCACATCCTGCAACCCGGCCCAGCGCAACAGCGCACTGCACGCCGCCGGTGACTCGAACAGACCATGCAGATACGTGCCGAAAATGCGCCCATCGGCACTTTGTGCGCCATCGCTGCGACCATCGTCGAGCTGCACTGCGGCATTTTCCAAGGCCGGCCCGGTGGTCACGCCGGCATGAATTTCATAGCCACTGACCTGCGCATCTTCCAGCGCCAAGCGCCCACGCACATTGCGCAACTGCTTTTCTTCTTCGAGCTGCGTTTCGAACGCCAGCAGGCCCAAGCCAGCACTGGAACCCGGTGCGCCTTCAAGGCCCAGCGGGTCGTGCACGTGCTCGCCGAGCATTTGCAGACCGCCGCAGATCCCCAGCACTTTTCCGCCATAGCGCAAATGCCGCGAGATCGCCGTGTCCCAACCGTTGGCCCGCAAGTACGCGAGGTCACTGCGCACGCTTTTCGAGCCGGGAAGAATGATCAGGTCGGCTGGCGGAATCGCCTGGCCGGGGCCGATGAATTGCAGGTCCACTTGCGGATGCAGGCGCAACGGATCGAAATCGGTGTGGTTGCTGATACGCGGCAGTACCGGCACCACCACTTTCAATACTTGATCGGCCTTGTCGGTCTGACGCTGATCGAGACCGTCCTCGGCCTCAAGATGCAGGTCCATCACATAAGGCAAAACGCCGATCACCGGCTTGCCGGTGCGCTCTTCCAGCCAATCGAGGCCTGGTTGCAGCAAGGCGATGTCGCCGCGAAACCGGTTGATGATGAAGCCTTTGACCCTTGCCTGCTCGCTAGGGGACAGCAGCTCCAGCGTACCTACTAAATGCGCGAAAACTCCACCGCGATTGATGTCGGCAATCAGCACCACTGGGCAGTCCACCGCCTCGGCAAACCCCATGTTGGCGATGTCGCCGGCCCGCAGGTTGATCTCTGCCGGCGACCCCGCCCCTTCGACCATCACCACCGGATATGCCGCACTCAACCGCTCATGGGAGGCCAGTACCGCTTGCATGGCGATGGCTTTGTAGTCGTGATAGGCAACGGCATTCATGGTGGTAACCGCGCGACCATGAATGATTACTTGGGCGCCGGTATCGCTATTGGGCTTGAGCAGCACAGGGTTCATGTCGGTGTGCGGTTCGAGGTTGGCGGCTTGGGCCTGGACCGCTTGAGCGCGACCAATCTCGCCACCGTCGGCGGTCACCGCGCTATTGAGGGCCATGTTCTGCGGCTTGAACGGCACGACGCTCACGCCCTGACGCGTGACCCAGCGACACAGCGCCGTCACCAGCGTGCTTTTACCGGCGTCCGATGTAGTGCCCTGCACCATCAACGTTGTCATGGGTTTTCCTTGACATAGGTTTGCAGGGCTTGTTCGAGGCGCGACCAATCCGCCTCATCCGCCGGCAAGCCAAACCGCACGCTGCTGTTGTGGGTGAACAACCGCAGCAGAATGCCGCGCCGGGCCATGAATACATGCAGCGCTTCGGCGCACTCGGTGATCAGCCATTGGAACAATGCGCAGCCGCCCTGAGGTTTGAAACCGTACTGTTCAAGCAGCAACGCCAGACGCTCGCCGGCCTCGTCAGTACGAATGCGCTGTCGGGTGTGCCCGTCCGTATCCGTCAGGCACGCCTGACCCAGCACTCGGGTCGGACCGCTGACCGCCCAAGGCCCGACCTGTTCGGCCAGCAGCTTGAGCAACTTGCGCTCGGCCAGCACAAACCCCAGTCGCACACCGGCCAGGCCGAAGAATTTGCCGAAGGAGCGCAGCACGATCAAGCCGATCTGATTGGCAAACGGCGCCAGACTCAAATGCGGGGTGTTGTCCATGAACGCCTCGTCCACCACCAGCCAGCCACCGCGCTGGGCCAGCCGCGAATGCCAGTCCAGCAGACGAGCCGGAGTCAGGCTCAACCCCGTGGGATTGTTCGGGTTGACCACCACCAGCACATCGAGGCTGTCGAGAAAGAAATCGACTTCCGACTCCAGCACTTCACGCACGATGTACCCGTTACGGCGCCAGGCTTCGGCGTGCTCGGCGTAACACGGCGACAGCACGCCGACCTTGCCGGCCCGGCGCAAACGCGGCAGCAATTGAATCGCCATTTGCGACCCGGCCACCGGCAACACCTGAGCCGCACCGTAATAGTCGCAGGCAGCCTGCTCCAGACCGTCATCGGTTTCCGGCAACCGCGCCCAGGCCCGCAGCGGGATGTCCGGGACCGGGAATGGCCAAGGCGCCAGGCCACTGGACAGGTCGAGCCAATCGGCTTCGGCAATGCCGTATTCAAGTGCCGCCTTGCGCAAGCGGCCACCGTGTTCAAGCATAGAATTCAGCCCCCACGCAGAGAATCAGCAGCCATAACCATACCCCGCGCTGGACCAATTGCCAGCCACGGTCGATGGAATCGGCATCCGCCGGCACGCCTTCGCCCAACTGCGGACGCTGATGCAGTTCACCGTGATAGATCGCCGCCCCGCCCAGTTCGACACCCAGCGCGCCGGCACCGGCTGCCATCACTGGCCCGGCATTCGGGCTGTCCCAAGTCGGGCCCTGGGTACGCCAGCACTTCAGTGCCAGTCGGGTTTTGCCCAACAGCGCGTAGGTCAACGCCACCAGGCGTGCGGGAATGTAGTTCAGAACATCATCGATCTTCGCCGCGGCCCAACCGAAACGTTCGAAGCGATCGTTGCGATAACCCCACATCGCATCAAGGGTGTTGCTCAGGCGATAGAGCACCACGCCGGGCGCACCCGCCACGGCAAACCAGAACAGCGCGGCGAATACCGCATCACTGCCGTTCTCCAGCACCGACTCGGTGGCGGCGCGTGCGACTTCGGTTTTGTCCAGTTCGCTGGTCTGACGGCTGACTAGATAACCAACGCGTGTGCGCGCCTCGATCAGATCATCACTGCGCAGGGCCTTGGCCACCGGCTCGACGTGCTCACCGAGGCTGCGCATGCCGAGGGCACAATAGAGCGCGAGAATCTCGACAATCCAACCGACATAAGGCGCCCAGGAAAGTGCGGTGACCAGCAAGGTCAGCGGCACGACCGCCATCACCCAGGCCGTAACCCCGTGACTGCGCCAGCCGCGGCCACCAGAGTTGAAACGTTGCTCGATGCGATCGGCAACACGACCGAACGCCACCAGCGGATGCCAGCGTTTGGGTTCACCCAGCAGCGCATCCAGCGCGACCGCGGCGACACTCAACAACGCCACACTCATTGACTCACTCCCCAATAATTTTCATACAGCAACTCGCTGAGTGGACGCGCCTGCGCCCAACCTTCGAGTACCAACATCGGCGCCGGATAGAATTCCTTGACCGGCCCCAGGCAAAGAACGGCCAAAGGCTTGGCCCCGCTCGGTAAACCCAGCAAGTCCGCCAGCGCTTGCGGCTCGAACAGCGACACCCAGCCCATGCCCAGGCCCTCGGCGCGGGACGCCAGCCAAAGGTTCTGGATGGCACAGGACAACGAGGCCATGTCCATTTCCGGCAGCGTACGACGGCCGAAGATATGCCGCTCACGATCATCCATCAGCGCGGCGACCAGCACCTCGGCGCAGTCGTTGATGCCTTCGACCTTGAGCTTCATGAATTCGTCGGAGCGTTCGCCGAGGGCTTCGGCGGTGCGGATGCGTTCGTCTTCCACCAGCTGCTGAATCTTGCCGCGCAGTGCCCGGTCGCTGATGCGGATGAAGCGCCAGGGCTGCATCAGGCCGACACTCGGGGCCTGATGCGCGGCTTCGAGCAGACGCCTCAATAACTCGGGCTCGACTGTGCCGCCGCTGAAGTGACGCATGTCGCGGCGTTCGGCGATGGCTCGGTAGACGGATGCGCGTTCGACCTCACTGAATGCGTTGTCGGTCATGGCCTCTTCGCGGGCAAGCCCGCTCCCACATTTGAATTGCATTCCCCTGTGGGATCGGGCTTGCTCGCGAAGGCGTCCTCAAGATCAGGCAAAAATAGCGCAGCAATCGCCGATGGATTGGACGGGAAATAAAAGTGCACATAAGAAGCCGTCATCCGCCCCTCACGATAAACCGCCTCCGCCCCTCGCCCGCCATTGGGGCTCAAACCTCGAGCAATCGGCTCAAGATCAGTGCTGGTCAACGAGTGGTGATAGGTGTGCCCACGCAGCAAACCTTCCGGCAATTCGACCGCCTGCAAGGCCAACGCGGCAAGACGCTTTTGCATCACCGCATCACCGGCCAGCAAGCCAACCAGTTCAGCGCGAGTGCCCTCGACATCGGTCAAGGAATCCAGCAGATACAGCATGCCGCCACACTCGGCCAGCAACGGTTTGCCCGCCGCGTGGTGAGCGCGGATCGCGGTCAGCATCGACGTGTTTTGCGACAACGCCACATGGTGCAATTCGGGGTAACCGCCCGGCAGATAGAGGCTGTCTGCCTCAGGTAATTCGCTATCGCGGATCGGCGAAAAGAAAGTCAATTCGGCGCCCATGGCACGCAGCAGATCCAGGCTCGCGCCGTAGGTAAACGCGAAAGCTTCGTCCCGGGCCACGGCAATCCGAACACCGGCCAGCAACGGTTCGGCTGCGATCATTTCAGGCGCGGCGAATTCCACGGCTGGCGGCAGCGCCACGTCGCAACTGCTGGCTAATGAGTCGGCCGCCGCATCGAGACGCAGGTCGAGATCATTCAATTCACTGGCCTGAACCAGACCGAGATGCCGACTCGGCAATTCGATCCCGGTCTCCCGGGACAACGCACCGTACCAGCGCAAGCCTTCAGTCAGGCTGCCTTCGAGCAATTGCGCATGCCGCACGGTGCCGACCCGGTTGGCCAGCACTCCAGCAAACGGTAAATCCGGCTGATAACGCGCAAGGCCCAGGGCCAGCGCGCCAAACGTCTGCGCCATCGCGGTGCCGTCGATCACGCCTAGCACTGGCACACCAAAGTGCCGCGCCAGGTCGGCGCTGGACGGCGTACCGTCGAACAGCCCCATGACGCCTTCGATGAGGATCAGATCGGCTTCGCCAGCGGCCTCCCACAACAGACGCCGACTTTCTTGCTCGCCGACCATCCACATGTCGAGTTGATAGACCGGTGCACCGCTGGCGCGCTCGAGAATCATCGGATCGAGAAAGTCCGGGCCACATTTGAACACGCGAACCTTGCGCCCCTGATTGCGATGCAAACGGGCGAGCGCGGCAGTGACGGTGGTCTTGCCCTGACCGGAGGCCGGCGCAGCGATCAGTACCGCCGGGCAATGACGTGGTTGACTCACAACTCGACGCCTTTTTGCGCTTTGATTCCGGCCTGGAAGGCGTGCTTGATCATGCCCATTTCAGTGACAGTGTCGGCCAGCTCGATCATCTCTGGTTTGGCACCACGACCGGTGACCACCACGTGCTGCATCGGCGGACGGGCCTGCAAGTCGCTGAGAACCTGATCGAGATCGAGGTAGCCGTGCTTGAGGGCGATGTTCAATTCATCTAACACCACGAGGCCAATGGCCGGATCACGCAGCAATTCGCGGGACACCGCCCAGGCGGCTTCGGCGGCGGCGATGTCGCGCTGGCGGTCCTGGGTTTCCCAAGTGAAGCCCTCGCCCATCACATGAAAACGCACCTGCTCCGGGAAGCGCCGGAAGAACAGCTCCTCGCCGGTACTGGTGCGCCCCTTGATGAACTGCACCACGCCGCATTGCATGCCGTGGCCCATGGACCGCGCAAGCATGCCGAACGCCGAGCTGCTTTTGCCTTTGCCGTTGCCAGTCAGCACCAGCAACAGGCCGCATTCATTCGGGGAGTTGGCGATGCGTTCGTCGATCACCGCTTTTTTGCGCAGCATGCGCGCCAGATGGCGTTCGTCACGATCGGGGGTATCAGTCATGGGGGAGCTCTCCGTTGAGGCTGGATAACGGCGGGCAGGCACAAGAATAGACGGCAAGAAGCCTGGCATCGCCCACCGTGATGCCGTTGGATGAATCAGGCCGGTCTCCGGGCTCATGAGCAGCTTGCGCCTGACTGCGCGCCTTCCCATGCCATTAGTCGACACAGTGGCTCAAGGCGCAGTTTTCACTCATTTACCGTTGCGGGGGCAGCGCCGGGATCGTGACGCTTCGTCGCTTGACGATAGTCACTCACCGGCTTCCCTGTTTCACTCTGTCGGCCACCGCCACAGAGCACCTGAAACAAGCCGCGAAGGTTAGAGGGTTGGGGGTGGAGCGTCAATTGAAGACAAAGCGCGGGCGAGCGATATACTGCCGCCGATCAAATTTCTGACACCCAACTTGCACCACACTGTCAGCAGTGATATCAAAGCGCCACAACCCAACATCACAATTACAAGGGTGAGCAACATGCAAGGCATGATCATCAGCAATCCGAAGCTGGAATTCCTGCGACCGGTGCTGGAACGCTGGTTTGACTGTATCGACCGCTACAACGCTGTACGCGGCGATAACGACACACCTTATTGGTACGACGAAAAAGCCAACCTCGGCCTGCTCTCCGCCGCGGCCTGGATGGCAGAAATGGTCACCTTGCAACAAACACCTACGCGCAAGCAGAACGAAGAAGGCGAACGCAACGGCCGCGCCGATCTGTTTATCGCCACTCCCGAAGCCACCGCCGAACAACGCGCCTACCTTCAAGCCACTCAACGCTGGCCGCGGGTCAACAGCCTGAACCTGACTCAGGCGCTGCAGGACATCACCAGCGAGGCCAAGAGGATCAGCTACGCCAGCGACCTGAAACTTGGTTGCCTGTTCGTTGCGCCGCAAAAAGCTCAGCAGAGCGCTACACCGGAAGAACTCCAGGACATGCTCGACGACCTGCAAAAGGAACCCAGCTGCGCCGTGGCCTGGTATTTCCCGTACGCCTATCGCAAGTTGCGCAATGAAGCAGGCAACTACCATCCAGGGATCGCCGTATTGTTCAAGGAAGCCCGCGGCTGACGGGTTGAACCATCGAACGTCTACGCTTCTCTATGATTACGTCAATGCATTCATAGGGAAGATCAGTAATGCGCAAACCCCAGCTCGTTTTCATCATCGCGCTCGCCGGAGGGCTCGCCGCCTGTGGTGAAACCTCCAGCCTGCAAGTCTCGGACGGCACAGGCCCCTCGCCCAAGCTGCCAGAACCGAATAAAACCCTGATCCCGACGGTGAACATCGCCCCGGCAATCGGCTGGCCTGAAGGTAAGAAACCCGTCGCCGCGGCAGGGACTCAAGTGGCGGCGTTTGCCGAGGGCCTCGATCATCCGCGCTGGCTCTACGTATTACCAAACGGCGATGTGCTGGTGGCCGAAACCAACGCGCCGACCAAACCCGATGATGGCCAAGGCATTCGCGGCTGGGTCATGGGCAAAGTCATGGGCCGCGCCGGTGCCGGCGTCCCCAGCCCGAACCGCATCACCCTGCTGCGGGACAAGGACCACGACGGCGTCGCCGAAACCCGCACGGTATTCCTGGAAAACCTCAATTCGCCTTTCGGCATGACCCTGGTCGGCAATGACCTGTACGTCGCCGACACTGATCGCCTGCTGCGTTTCCACTATGAAAACGGTGAGACGGCGATCAAGTCGCAGCCGATCAAGGTGGTCGACCTGCCGGGCGGCACGCTGAATCATCACTGGACCAAAAACGTCATCGCCAGCAAGGATGGCAGCAAGCTGTACGTCACCGTGGGCTCGAATAGCAACGTCGGTGAAAACGGCATGGATCAGGAGGAAGGCCGCGCGGCGATCTGGGAAGTGGATCGCGCCACCGGCAATCATCGGATCTTCGCCTCGGGAATTCGCAATCCAAACGGCCTGGCCTGGGAACCGCAGAGCGGCGCACTGTGGACTGCCGTCAACGAGCGTGACGAAATCGGCAGCGACCTCGTGCCGGACTACATCACGTCCGTGAAGGACGGCGGGTTCTACGGCTGGCCTTACAGCTATTACGGCCAACACGTCGACATTCGCGTCGAACCGCAAAAACCCGATCTGGTGGCCAAGGCCATTGCCCCAGACTACGCGGTGGGGCCACATACCGCGTCACTGGGCCTGACATTTGCCGAAGGCAGCAAACTGCCCGCGCCGTTCACTCAAGGTGCATTCATCGGCCAGCATGGCTCGTGGAACCGCAAGCCACACAGTGGCTACAAAGTGATTTTCGTGCCGTTCAACGCCGGCAAACCGACCGGGCAACCGGTGGATGTGCTCACTGGCTTCCTCACTGATGACGAAAAAGCCATGGGCCGGCCGGTGGGTGTTGTGATCGATCAGCAAGGAGGCTTGCTGGTGGCGGATGATGTGGGGAACAAGGTGTGGCGCGTGTCCGCGGCTAAGTAATCAGCTCTGACCGTAGGAGCGAGGCTTGCCCGCGAAAGCGGTGTGTCAGTCGATATCAATGTTGACTGTGCTGCCGCCTTCGCGGGCAAGCCTCGCTCCTACGGTTTATTGCACAGCGTCAACCTATCGCCCAGCACGAGTCATCCGTCAAGCAAGCGATGACAACTTCCGCTACGGATTATGTGCCAGGTGCTCAGGTTGCAAGACGCGCTTGGCGCTCAGGTAGGCTTTCTGCCAGTAAGCCTTGGACAAGCTGTCCAGCTTGACCGTGCCGCCTGTGGCTGGCGCGTGGACAAAGCGGCCTTCGCCGACGTAGATCCCGGCGTGGCTGACTTGGGAACCGCCATTGGTGGCGAAGAAAATCAGGTCACCGGTTTGCAGGCCTTCCTTGCCGACACTAGGGGCCTGCATGCCGATCATTTCGCGGGTGGAGCGCGGCAAGGAAATGCCGGCGACATCGCGATAGACGTAACCGATCAGACCGCTGCAATCGAATCCGGAATCCGGCGTGTTGCCGCCCCAGCGATAAGGCGTTCCCACCAGGCCCAGCGCGCGAAACAGCACGTCTTCTGCCGCAGGGGAAAAGGCTTGGGAAGGACCGAAAACAATGGGAGCGCGAACCACCGGCGCAGGTGGCGGTGTGCGGCTGGCGCAGGCGCTGAGCAGCGCTGCGAAGAACATGAGTGCGAGGCGGGCCGACATCGTCATAAACAGAACATCCTGATCTGGCTGCGGCTTTTTCCACCGAGAGGGCAGAAAAGAAAACCGCCTGCGCAGAACGCAGGCGGTTTGCCATCAATAATAGATCAGGATTCTAGCGGCTACGCGGCAAACTTCAAGTAAGACTTTAAGTTCGCCTTACAAACTGTCCGCTTACTTGCGTGCCGTGACGATGGCCGGGGCCGCAGTCGGCGCCATCGCGAGTGCGCGCTTGGCTTCGATGAAGGTTTTGCTCCAGTAGCTGTCGCCCAGACTATCGATCCGCACACCACCGCTTTTGCGGCTGCTGGAGTGGATGAACTGGTTGTCACCCAGGTAGATCCCGGCGTGACTGACACGACCGCGACGACCATTGGTGGCGAAGAACAGCAGGTCACCCGGTTTGAGGGCGCTGCGAGCAACCAGAGGAGCGTCAACGTTGATCATTTCGCGGGTGGAGCGCGGCAGGTTCATGCCGGCCTCTTCACGAAACAGATAACCGATGAAGCCGCTGCAGTCGAAACCAGCCTCGGAGGTGCCGCCGAAACGGTAACGGGTACCGATCAGGGACATGCCACGTTCGAGGATGCTGTCGGCCAGAACCGGAAGCTGGTAAGACTTGCCGCCGGCGAAGTCTGCCAGTTCTTTATCGGTGGCCAGCTCTTCCTGGAAAAGAACGGAAGAAGACTGCGCGGTAACTGAATTTGAAACCTGCTGTTGTGGCGCTTGCTGAGACACTGGAGTGTGAGCAGCGCAACCGAACAACAGGGTGACGAGTGCGAGAGGCACGAGGGGTGCGAAGCGATTTAGCATGGGCACGACCGTGGCTGATAGTTTCTAAAGAAGCCGCGACTATGCCCGCTATCAACCTCATTTGCAAATTCAATCGATCTTTATGTGACTTATCGGTTTCTCGTTTACATCTAAGCGCTTAAGCCCATTTTGAACCTTTGCGCAGCCTGCCCTCTTGCAGGAAAGCGGATTTGTTGACGCCTGGAATATGCCGAAACCTGCGTAAAACCTGGGCTTGATCAGTTTTTACCAACCCAGCGTTTCTTTCAGGAACGGAATTGTCAGCTTGCGCTGAGCTTGAAGGGAGGCCTGATCGAGACGTTCAAGCAGCTCGAAAAGCGCACTCATGCTGCGGGTCCCACGGGTCAAGATAAAATGCCCGACTTCGTCGGTCAGGTGCAGACCACGACGGGATGCGCGCAACTGCAAGGCACGCAGTTTGTCTTCATCAGAGAGTGGACGCATCTGGAAGATGAGTGCCAGCGTCAGCCGCGACTTGAGGTCTGCCAGCTTCACCGGCAGTTCACGCGGGGACGTCGAGGCGGCGATCAGCAGACGCCGGCCGCTGTCACGCAAGCGATTGAACAGATGGAACAGCGCCTCTTCCCAATCCGCCTTGCCGGCGACCGCCTGCAGATCGTCCAGGCAGACCAGTTCGTATTGTTCGAGGTTATCGAGGATTTCGATGCCACGGTCCAGCAACTCGGCCAACGGCAGGTACACCGCCGGCTCCCCCAGTTGTTCGAAGCGCAGACACGCCGCCTGCAACAAATGCGTGCGCCCTACCCCGTCCTTGCCCCAGAGGTAAATCAGGCTTTCCGTCCAGCCGGCGTCGGCTTCGCAGAGCCGCTCGACATAGCCGAGTGCAGCGGCATTGGCGCCTGGGTAGTAATTGATAAAGGTAGCGTCATCACGCAGACGCACACCTAGGGGCAGCTGAATCGGTTTCATGCTGACTGAACAGTTCCAAAGGAACCGTTAGTGGCCTCTGTGTAAAGTTTGCGAAGTTTATACCCGTGAGGCTGACCGCACAATGCGACAGACCACAAGCAAAATCAAAGGTTTGCGATAACACACTGGTTTTATGACAGTTTCTTTGGCGGCGCATGTGACAGCCACACGAGGGAGACGGGCAAACCTGGCACGAAACCAGACTGCCCGCTACGAGCGATCAAAAAACCTTATGGCTCAAGTTCTTCGACACCGCTGTAGATATCCGAGTCCTTATACAAATCATGCATGTGACGCACCAGCACCATGATCACCGCCGCCACCGGCAATGCCAACAACACACCGGTAAAACCAAACAGCTCGCCGCCGGCCAGGATCGCGAAGATCACCGCCACCGGGTGCAGGCCGATCCGGTCGCCCACCAGCAACGGTGTCAGGACCATACCTTCCAGCGCCTGGCCAACCATGAACACCGCGACAATACCGATCATGGGATACAAATCGCCACCGAACTGGAACAGACCGGCAATTAATGCCGCACCAATTCCGATGACGAACCCCATGTACGGCACGATCGCCGCCAACCCGGCAATCAGGCCGATCAACAGCCCCAGCTCCAGCCCGACGATCATCAAACCTGCGGCATAGATCACGCCCAGCGCCAACATCACCAGCAACTGCCCGCGCACGAACGCCCCAAGCACCTCATGACATTCTTCCGCCAGGGACATCACACGCTCTTCACGATCACGCGGCAGCAGGCTGCGGATCTTGGCCATCATCAGGTCCCAGTCGCGCAGCAGATAAAAACTCACCACCGGAATCAGCACCAGATTGGCCAGCAGGCCAATCAGCGCAAGACCTGAAGCCGTCGCCTGACTCAGCACCACGCCGACGACGTCGGTGGTCTGGCCCATGTGCTCGCTGAACGCCGCCTTGAGCTTGTCGAACTTCCAGAAACCGTCCGACAACCCCATCTTCGATTGCGCCCACGGCACGGCGGTGTGCTGCAACCAGTCGAGCATTTGCGGCGCCAGTTCATACAAGCGAAACAACTGCTTGGCGAGCATCGGCACCAACACCAACAGCAACGCGGTGACGAGCAATGTGAACAAGGCAAACACCGCCACCACGCCCCAGGTCCGTGAAAGGCCGTACTTTTCCAGCCGATCCACCAGCGGGTCGAACAGATAAGCCAGCAACAGCGCCACAAGGAACGGCGTCAGGATCGGGTGCAACAGGTAAACAAACGCGCAAAGCAGGACCACCCCACCGAGCCAGAACCAACGCCGTGTATCGGCCATGTACCACTCCTGCTTCTATATAAAGAAAAACTACCAGCGAAAACGTAACTGCGGCGTCGGCGCCGGGGCCGGCGCTGCGACCGGTGTCGAGCCAGCCGCCACGGGTTGAACAGGCGGCGCGGGGGCCGGCGCTTCACCGGCCGGAATTTCCTGCAACCTGGCCAAAGACAACTGCGCGCGCAGTTGATCGGGGCTGCCGTTGACCCGATAAAGCACGCGATCACCGTCGACACTTTGCAGGCGTGCACCAAAAGGCTCCAGCAAACGCCCGAGCGTCGCATAACGCTCCAGGCTCATCCCCTGCACTTCCAGCAATTGCTCGCTCGAGGCACCCGGCTTGGCGACAAAACGCGGCGCCAGGCGTTGACTGACAGCCAGCATCACCGCATCGGCCAGCGCAGCGGTATCGGCGCCCTGCACGCTACCGGCTTCTTTCTGATCGCCCAACCATAAACGCCACTTGGCTTGCCATTGGCCACCCTCTTCACGGGCATGCACCGCCAGCAAAGCGTCGGCATTGTAACGGTCGGATGCGTCACGCAACGGCGCCGGGTCTGTACTTTCCAGATTCGGCGCAGTGGCGACAATCTGCTCGTCCAGGTCCGCCAGCGGCAAACGCAGCGGCAGACCACGATGTTGCGCCGCTCGAAGCAGTGGCGTGGCGCTGGCCTGGCCATCGCCGACCAGGCTCGAGCCTTCGGTGGATTCGTTCAACCACCAACCGAGGATCGATGGCCGGTTGGCCCCCCACACGGCCAACCCGGCACGCCGCAAGGCCTGTTCGGTGGTGGCTGGATCGAAATCGACCTTCAACACCTCCGGCGGCCCGGCGTCATAACCGAACTGACTGATGATCTGCTGAGGGTCTTTGCGCACGGTCACCAGACCCGGGCTCTGTGCCGCCTTGGGGTCGCCGGTCAGGCGCAACACCAACGTATCCAGCGCCCGCTGAGTCGCCTGATCGCGCTCCTCCGGCGTCTGGCCGCTGACAGGCTCGCGTACTTGATAGAGGCCTTTGACGGTTTCGGCATGACTGGTCAGGCTGACCATGGTTAAACAGCCGACGAACAAGAATTTAAGAAAACGCATAAAAAGATTCCTGACGACAAGAGCGGCTGGAACAGACCGCGTGAAGATGATTGAACCAAGGGTCTGTTGACCACACGCTCAAGCAAAACATTCACCCGATCACGGTAAGTTTTCGCACTGTCATAACGATAGACGGTTAACGTCGATACCTTATACAGCCATCCGGGACCTCACCAACACGGGCAATATCGGTTTTTTTAACGCGATATGCCCCTGCCCGTCGGCACGAGGATGGCCGCTGCCCCTCAAGCCTGATAAAATCGCGCGCCTTCGCAGACCGGCAACAGCCGGGCACCCTGAAATTCGCCGATGGCACTCGCCTTCGTCTGTTTCGGCGGTCCCACTGGACTCGGTCGTTACCCCTGAATCCCCCCTAAAGGCCTGGATCATGAGCAAGCAACCCTCCCTGAGCTACAAGGACGCCGGTGTAGACATCGACGCCGGTGAAGCATTGGTCGAACGCATCAAGAGCGTCGCCAAGCGCACTGCGCGCCCGGAAGTCATGGGCGGCCTGGGCGGTTTCGGCGCCCTCTGCGAAATCCCGGCCGGTTACAAGCAACCGGTACTGGTCTCGGGCACTGACGGCGTCGGCACCAAACTGCGCCTGGCGCTGAACCTGAACAAGCACGACAGCATCGGTATCGACCTGGTTGCCATGTGCGTGAACGACCTGGTGGTCTGCGGCGCCGAGCCGCTGTTCTTCCTCGACTACTACGCCACCGGCAAACTGAACGTCGAAACCGCGACCCAGGTCGTGACCGGCATCGGCGCTGGTTGTGAACTGTCCGGCTGCTCCCTGGTCGGCGGCGAAACCGCTGAAATGCCTGGCATGTACGAAGGCGAAGACTACGACCTGGCCGGCTTCTGCGTTGGCGTCGTGGAAAAGTCCGAAATCATCGACGGTTCCAAAGTCGCTGCCGGCGATGCCCTGCTCGCCCTGCCGTCTTCCGGCCCGCACTCCAACGGCTACTCGCTGATCCGCAAGATCATCGAAGTGTCCGGTGCAGACATCGAAAACATCCAGCTCGACGGCAAACCGCTGACCGACCTGCTGATGGCCCCGACCCGCATCTATGTGAAGCCGCTGCTCAAGCTGATCAAGGAAACCGGCGCCGTCAAAGCCATGGCCCACATCACCGGTGGTGGCCTGCTGGACAACATCCCGCGCGTTCTGCCAAAAGGCGCACAAGCGGTGGTTGACGTCGCGAGCTGGACCCGTCCTGCTGTCTTCGACTGGCTGCAAGAGAAAGGCAACGTCGACGAAAACGAAATGCACCGCGTACTGAACTGCGGCGTCGGCATGGTCATCTGCGTCGCTCAAGAGCACGTTGAATCCGCGCTGAACGTGCTGCGTGAAGCCGGCGAGCAGCCTTGGGTCATCGGTCAGATCGCCACCGCTGCCGAAGGCGCGGCCTCGGTTGAACTGAAGAACCTCAAGGCACACTGATGCAAGAGCGGATGTCCCAGACCTGTGATGTGGTGGTGCTGTTGTCCGGCACTGGCAGTAACTTGCAGGCCTTGATCGACAGCACGCGGACCGGCGACAGCCCGGCCCGCATCGCTGCGGTGATTTCCAACCGCGCCGACGCCTACGGCCTGCAACGCGCCAGGGACGCGGGTATCGACACCCGCACCCTGGATCACAAGGCTTTCGAAGGTCGCGAGGCCTTCGATGCCGCGCTGATCGAACTGATTGACGCCTTCAACCCCAAACTCGTGGTACTGGCCGGCTTCATGCGCATTCTCAGCGCTGGCTTCGTGCGCCACTATCAGGGTCGCCTGCTTAATATCCATCCCTCGCTGCTACCCAAATACAAAGGGTTACACACCCATCAGCGCGCGCTGGAGGCCGGCGACACTGAACACGGCTGTTCCGTGCACTTCGTCACCGAGGAACTCGATGGCGGACCACTGGTCGTACAGGCAGTAATACCGGTAGAGTTGCACGATTCGCCGCAGAGTCTGGCGCAGCGAGTCCATACCCAGGAACACCTGATCTACCCGATGGCCGTACGCTGGTTTGCCGAAGGTCGTTTATCACTCGGTGAACAAGGTGCTTTACTGGACGGACAGTTACTCGCGGCCAGCGGCCACTTGATTCGAACCTAGGAGATTTTATGCGTCGCGCCCTGCTCTTCGCTTGCGCTCTGCTCGCCCTGCCGTTTGCGCAGGCGGCAGACCTTCAACCTTTCTCCGCCAGCTACACCGCCGACTGGAAGCAGCTGCCCATGAGTGGCACTGCCGAACGCAGCCTGACCAAGGGAGCCAACGGCGTCTGGAAACTCAGCTTCAAGGCGTCGATGATGATCGCCAGCCTGACTGAAGAAAGTACCCTGACCCTGGACAAAGACACGCTGCTGCCGCAGTCCTACCACTTCGAACGTGGTGGTTTGGGTAAAGCCAAGAAGGCTGACCTGGATTTCGACTGGACCAACAAAATGGTCACCGGCACCGATCGTGGTGACCCGGTCAAGATCCCGCTCAACCGCGGCATGGTCGACAAATCCACTTATCAGCTCGCCTTGCAGCACGATGTGGCCGCTGGCAAGAAAAGCATGAGCTATCAAGTCGTCGACGATGGTGAAGTCGATACCTATGATTTCCGCGTGCTGGGCTCGGAGAAAGTCGACACCAAGGCTGGCCAGATCGATGCAATCAAGGTCGAGCGCGTGCGCGACCCGACTCAAAGCAAGCGCATCACCGTGCTGTGGTTTGCCAAAGACTGGGATTACCTGCTGGTCCGTTTGCAACAGGTCGAAACCGACGGCAAGGAGTACAACATTATGCTCCTCGACGGCACGGTCAACGGCAAGACGGTCAAAGGCAGCTGATTCGAAACGACATGAAAGCCCCGCAAACGCGGGGCTTTTTTTCGTCTGGCATTTGGCTGGGCGATAGCAATCAGCGCACGGTAAAGCGTTGCTGGGCCAGCAGACGGTCGCCCTGGAACACCATGAAACGCCATTCACCGGGAACGACTTCATGGCTTTCGGTGAACTCGAAGGCCATCAGGTCCTGCGGAGCACCGGGTACCAGTTTCTGAGTCACTTCCAGTTTGTCGTGACGCACGCCATCCGGCGTACGGATGCCCGGCGTGAAATAGAGCAAAGTCAGCGGTTGGTCTTCGGCGACCTTGCCGGCCAACTGGTAACGCATACCGAACTTGGTGCCGAGTTTGGCGGGGACGATTTCGGTTTGCTGGATCTGTTCATTGCTGCGGCGCAAAACTCGCTCGCCCGATTGCAGTTCGGCTTTCGGGCCAGCGAACACGCCATATTCCACCGGGCCTTCGACGCGGACTTCGGCACAGGCCAGACCACTGGCGAACATCATTGTGGCCAGGACGGCTAAACGGGTGAGGTGCATGGTGCGCTCCTTGATTGAGATGAGCGCGAGGATATGACGCCGGGGTGACAGGACGATGACAAGTTCAGTGAAATCCTGTAGGAGCGAGGCTTGCCCGCGAAGAACGATGACGCGTAATGCCTGAAAAACCGCGGTGCATTCTTCGCGGGCAAGCCTCGCTCCTACAGGTACTGCGTTTTAGTCAAATCGCCTGGCAAGAAAGCGGAACGCGAATTTGAAGGGATGCTCTATAACTTCAGGGTCTTTTTTGATCGAATGACTTTTCCCAATGCCTGCGAGGTTTCTTATGACTGTTACCGTCAACACCGTCTCCGCCGAAGGTTTTCGTCACAGCGTCCAGATCGATGACCACGAACTTTTTGCCGACGTGCCGAAAACCTCTGGCGGCGAAGGCACGGCGCCTGAACCACACGACTACTTCGACGCAGCCCTGGGTGCCTGTAAGGCCCTGACGCTGAAAATGTATGCCAGGAAAAAGGGCATCCCGCTGACGGGCGTCGAGGTTGAGGTCAAGCGCGACAACAGTGAAGAGCAGAAAGGCAAATACGCCCTGCACGTCGAACTCACGCTCAAGGGGGTGCTGACCGATGCCCAGCGTGACGAGCTGCACCGCGTGGCCGACCGCTGCCCGGTACACAAGCTGATGACCACCTCTGAGGTCAGCATCGAAACCCATCTGTCCGAAGGTGCCTTCAGCCAATAGCGGCAAGGGCTGCGCCAGCGGGTTATGCTCCCTGCGTCACCCGCTCAGCCTGGAATGCACCATGAACACGCCACTCGTGATCCGCCCTCGCGCCGAAGATGTCGAAGGTCAGCCGATTCTTCGCCCGTTGCCGTCAGCAAAATGCCGCAACGTCGGGCCTTTCGTGTTTTTCGACCATATGCTCGAAACCCGTTATCCGGCGGGCAAAGGCATGAACATCCGTCAGCATCCACACATCGGCCTGTCCACCCTCACCTACCTGTTCGAAGGGCAAATTCAGCACAAGGACAGCCTCGGTTCCGATCAGGTGGTGAATGCCGGCGATGTCAGCTGGATGACCGCCGGCAGTGCAATCGCCCACGTCGAACGCACACCCGAACCATTGAAAGACAGCGAATTTACAATGCACGGCTTACAGATCTGGCTGGCTTCGCCCAAGGATCGTGAACACGGCCCAGGACACTACAGCCACCATCCGGCTGCCACGCTGCCCGTCAGCGATAACCTTGGGGTGAAGATACGGATGATCGCCGGGTCAGGCTTTTGCCTCGAATCGCCGGTCCCGGTGCTTTCTCCTACGTTGTACGCCGAATTGAACCTGCAAACGGCGACCACATTGCTGATTCCCACCGAGCATGAAGAACGGGCACTGTATGTGCTGAGCGGTGAAGCGCAACTGGATGGCGAGCTGCTGGAGCCGCACTCGTTGGTGGTGTTGCCGGCCGGAGAAGAGATGACACTGTTTGCCGAGAGCGACTGTCATGCCGTGCTGTTTGGTGGCGCGCCGCTGGATGGGCCACGGCGGATCAACTGGAATTTCGTCGCCAGTGATCCGGCGTTGATCGATGAAGCACGTCGACGCTGGGCGGCCGGGGATTGGCCGACAGTGCCGGGGGAAAGCGAGCGGATCGAATTGCCGAAACACCGAAGCCCGCCAACGCCCCTGTAATTGATCGGCTGATCGTTCCCACGCTCTGCGTGGTTGCAGCCCGTGACGCTCCGCATCACTGGACGCGGAGCGTCCCTAGAGGCATTCCCACGCAGAGCGTGGGAACGATCAAAAAACCCGCCGAAGCGGTTTTTTTACAACGCGGTTAAACCGACAGTTCAACCAGCAGCTTGTTCAGACGGCGCACATAAGCGGCCGGGTCTTTCAAGCTGTCGCCGGCCGCCAGGGCCGCCTGATCGAACAGAATGTGCGACAGGTCGCCGAAGCGCTCGTCGCTCTGCTCGTTGTCGAGTTTCTCGATCAGCGGGTGAGCCGGGTTGAATTCGAAAATCGGCTTCGAATCCGGAACCTTCTGACCGCTGGCCTCCAGGATCTGACGCATTTGCAGGCCCAGGTCCTGCTCGCCGATGGCCAGAATCGCCGGGGAATCAGTCAGACGATGGGAGACCCGCACTTCAGCAACGGAGTCGCCCAATGCCGTCTTCAGACGCTCAACCAGACCTTCTTTGGACTTGGCGACTTCTTCCGCAGCTTTCTTGTCTTCTTCCGAATCCAGATTGCCGAGGTCCAGGTCACCGCGTGCCACGTCGACAAAGCTCTTGCCGTCGAAGTCGTTGAGGTAGCTCATCAGCCACTCGTCGATGCGGTCGGTCAGCAGCAGCACTTCGATGCCTTTCTTGCGGAAGACTTCCAGGTGCGGGCTGTTTTTGACTTGCGCGTAGGTTTCGCCAGTCAGGTAGTAGATCTTGTCCTGACCTTCCTTGGCGCGAGCCAGGTAGTCGGCCAGACCCACAACCTGCTCGCCGTCGTCGCCCTGAGTGGACGCGAAACGCAGCAGGCCAGCAATTTTCTCTTTGTTGGCGAAGTCTTCTGCCGGGCCTTCTTTCATGACCTGACCGAAGTTCTTCCAGAAGCCTTTGTATTGCTCAGGCTCGTTCTTCGCCAGTTTTTCCAGCATGTCCAGAACGCGCTTGGTCAGCGCCGACTTCATGGAGTCGATGATCGGGTCTTTCTGCAGGATTTCCCGCGACACGTTCAGCGACAGGTCGTTGGAGTCGACCACGCCTTTGATGAAGCGCAGGTACAGCGGCAGGAACGACTCGGCCTGATCCATGACGAACACGCGCTGCACGTACAGCTTCAGGCCTTTCGGCGCTTCACGCTGGTACAGGTCGAACGGAGCACGGGTCGGCACATAAAGCAGCGAGGTGTACTCGAGCTTGCCTTCGACCTTGTTGTGGCTCCAGCTCAGCGGGTTTTCGAAATCGTGAGCGACGTGTTTGTAGAACTCCTGGTATTCCTCGTCTTTCACTTCAGTGCGAGGACGAGTCCACAGGGCGCTGGCGCGGTTGACGGTTTCCCACTCGGCGGCCGGCTGCTCTTCGCCTTCGGTAGCAGCCACTTCTTTCGGCAGCTCGATCGGCAAAGCGATGTGGTCGGAGTACTTCTTGATGATGTTACGCAGACGCCAGCCATCGGCGAATTCGTCTTCAGCGGACTTCAGGTGCAGGACGATGCGGGTACCACGGTCGGCTTTCTCGACGGTGGCGATTTCGAATTCGCCTTCGCCCTTGGACGACCAGTGCACGCCTTCGCTGGCAGCGAGGCCGGCACGGCGGCTGAATACGTCGACTTTATCGGCGACGATGAAGGCCGAGTAGAAACCGACACCGAATTGACCAATCAGGTGCGAGTCTTTTTTCTGATCGCCAGACAGGTGTTTCATGAAATCGGCAGTGCCGGACTTGGCGATGGTACCCAGATGGGTGACCGCATCGTCACGGCTCATGCCGATGCCGTTGTCTTCGAGGGTGACGGTTTTAGCGTCTTTGTCGAAGCTCACACGGATTTTCAGCTCCGCGCCGCCTTCCAGCAAGTCAGGCTTGGCCAGCGCTTCAAAGCGTAATTTGTCGACAGCGTCAGAGGCGTTCGAGATCAATTCGCGAAGGAAAATTTCCTTGTTGGAATACAGCGAATGGATCATGAGGTGCAGCAGTTGCTTCACCTCGGTCTGGAAGCCCAGGGTTTCCTTTTGAGTTTCCACACTCATGGTCATCAAACTCCAATCAGATGGCATAAGCCGTGACCTTGAGGGTCGGCGGCGGGTTGTCATCTGAGTTGGGGGCTGAGATCAGGATTTCAAGGGCTCTTCTATTTTGAAATGAGCGCGGGCCGTGGCAATGGGCTCGGCTTCAGTGCTTTGCCAGGCGGTAATCGCCACGTTTGCCACCCGACGCCCCTGACGGCACACCTGGCATCTGGCCCAGGTATCGCGAAACTGCCCCGCGCGCAGGTAGTCGAGGGAAAAGTCGATAATCTTCGGCACACCGGGCGAGCCGGTGAAGATCAGCAGGTGCAGTGCCGCCGACAGCTCCATGAACCCGGCAATCACCCCGCCATGAATCGCCGGCAATAAAGGATTACCAATGTTGTCCTTGTTGGCCGGCAGACGAAACAGCAGCTCATCCCCGACACGCGAACATTCGACGCCGATCAGTCTGGCGTAGGGAATCAGGTGCAGCAGAGAGGCGTAGTCCCCCTGCGCATGGGCCTGTTGAAGCTGCTCCTTGAACGAGTCGGTCATTTCGCACCTCCGGCTATGGCACCGCCAAAACCCTTGGTGCCTTTGATGCCCTTGCCCATACGCATGAAGGTGCCCACCACATGGGCGATGGGCTGTTCGGGGTCGTCCTGATAGGCAAAACCGCGCGCGAAAATGACGTCGGTGGTCACTCGGTAGCATTGGGCGAAGCCATAAACGTCCTTGTGCGGCTCGGCGGCGTGCATGTAGTCGATGCGCAAGTCGAGCGTCGGACAGACTTCGAATTCGGGTAGCACGCAAAGGGTAGCCATGCCGCAGGCGGTGTCCATCAGTGAGGTCAGCGCACCGCCATGAATCACCCCGGTTTGCGGGTTACCGACGATCTGCGGGCTGTACGGCAGAATCACCGTCAGCCCTTCGCTGCTGGCGCTGTGAACACGCATGCCAAGTACCTGACAATGGCGCAATGCCGACAGAAATCGCGTCGCACGCTCAAAAACGGGGTTTTCGGCCATTCGATAGAACTCTTCTTAGTGTCCGGGCAAAGTAGCAGGCTAGTGGGTAAAAGTTCCGCAGCAAAACAAACTTATATATCTGAACGAATTGAGGAACTTAAAGCTGTCGGCTGTGCTCGAAAGGCCAGTAGATACTTTCCATCAGGAGAAACACCCCATGCGTAAGACTTTAGCTATTGCCTTGATGTTGACCGCTTCCCTCGGTCTCGCTGCCTGCGATAAAAAATCCGAGGACAAAGCTCAAGATGCCACCAAACATGCCGAGCAAGCTCAGGAAAAAATGAGCGAAGCTCAGGATAAAGTGAACGAGGCAGCAAAAGAAAACGCCGAAGCTGCCAAAGCTCAGGCCGAATCGAACGCAGCAGCGGTAAAAGAAGCCGCTCCAGAAGCGCCTAAAAACTAACAGCGTTTTTAGTGATAAAAGAAAACCCGCCAAGTGCGGGTTTTCTTTTGTCTGCGGCCTTTGTTTGCAATGCACTATTAGATCAAAATCGTCCTAAAAGTCGGACTAATCATCAACAACAACGAACACACTAAACCCACAAACCACACCAGACTGCGCTGCCAGGCCAGATCCCCCCAATAGCACAGCAAGTAAATGATGCGCGTGATCACAAAGATGATCGCCAGCGTATCGATCAGCCATCCCGCCGTCTGCGTGGTGTGCGCCATCAACACCCCTACCGCAAACAATAAGAACGCCTCGAAACTGTTCTGATGGGCCGCCAACGCACGGGCACCGAAGCCTGTAAGTTGCGCCTGCTGTTGGCGCGGCAGGTGATTGTTGTAACCGCCCTGCTCGTTCATGGCTTTGGCCACCGGGATCTTTGCCACGAAAATCAACAATGCGCTGATAAACACACACCAGAACGGAATACTCATCAAGCAGCCTCCTTGTTTGCTTCAGGCAATGGCGCCTCCGTAGGGGTATAGACCATCACATCAAGAACGTCAGAGTGAAACTCGCGGCGATACAACACCAGCACGACGCCGGCACTCATCAACATGAACAACCAAGGGCTGACGAACCACGCCAGCATGGTCATGCCAAAGTAATAGGAACGCAGCCCGAAGTTGAACTGGTTGGCCGCCATGGAGATGACACGGGCCGCCCGGGAAGCGAAGGCTTTACGCTCTTGCTCAGACACATGGCGCTCGCCGATCATCGGCGCCGAGCCCACGAGAATCGCCGCAAAGTTGTACTGACGCATGCACCAGCTAAAGGTAAAGAACGCATAGACAAACACCAGCGCCAGGCACAACAGCTTGATCTCCGACATCCCCTGGGAAGCCTGTTGCACCATCGGGATATCCGCCAGCAACGACACGGCTCTGTCGGACGCACCCAATACCGTGAGAATACCGGCCAGGATAATCAGCGTACTGGAGGCGAAGAACGAGGCATTGCGCTCCAGGTTACCGATCACGCTGGCATCGGCAATGCGGTTGTCGCGCAACAGCATGCGGCGCATCCAGTCTTCGCGATACAGGTGCAACACGCTGGCCAGGCACGCGGTGTCGCGGCCCTTCCATGAGGCGTAACGGGTGTAACCACCCCAGCAAACGACAAACCAGAGCGCGGCGAGGATGTGGATGATGTTGGCGTGGATGAACGACATGCAATTTCCTGTGAGACATTGGCAGTAGAACTTGTAGGAGCGAGGCTTGCCCGCGAAGACGGCATAACATTCGACAAAGTTGTCGCCTGACACAACGCCTTCGCGGGCAAGCCACGCTCCTACAGGTAGTGCTTCGACGTTAGCGCAAGGAAAAAGACACTGCATCACACGCATAAAAAATGCCCCGTATCGATTGATACGGGGCATTTCCATTTTTGCCAGGAAGCAACTCGAGGCCCGCTTGTGGCGGGCCGCGAAGCAGCTTAAGCCAGCACTTCTTCGCGCTTGCCCAGCAGACGATCGCAAACCACCGCAACCACCAGGGTCATGACCGACGGCACCAGCCACGCCAGCCCCTGCTCGCTCAGCGGCAGGTGAGCCAGTTGAGTCGGCATCCAGTCGGCCAGACCGGCCCCCTTGAGGGCGTCGATCAGACCGAAGATGAACGACACCAGCATCACCGGACCGACGATGCGACCTTGCTCATGCCAGAAGTCCTTACAGAAGCTCAGGGCGACCAGAGCGATGCATGGCGGGTAGATGGCGGTCAGCACCGGAATCGAGAACGCAATCAGCTTGGTGAGGCCCAGATTGGACACCAACAGGGAGAACGCAGCCAGGATGATCACCAGCGTCTTGTAGGACAGTGGCAGTACACGACTGAAGTATTCGGCACAGGCGCACGTCAGACCGACCGCAGTCACCAGACAGGCCAAGGAGATCAGCACCGCAAGGAAACCGCTGCCGAGCGAACCGAATGTGTGCTGCACGTACGCGTGCAATACCGCCGCGCCGTTGGTAGCACCAGCGGCCACTTCATGGCTGCCCGAACCGAGACGGAACAAGCTGACGTAAACCAGCGCCAGACCCACGCCGGCAATCAGCCCGGCGATGATCGCGTAACGGGTGATCAGCGCTGGCGATTCCACGCCACGAGAGCGGATGGCGTTGACAATGACAATGCCAAATACCAACGCCCCCAGGGTATCCATGGTCAGGTAACCATTGATGAAGCCCTGGGAGAACGGTGCCGCCACATATTCAGGCGTGGCCATGCCGATATCACCGGCCGGCAACGCGAACGCAGCGATGCCAAGCGCGGCCAGGGCGATAATCTTCAGCGGTGCCAGGAAACGCCCTACGGTGTCCAGCAGACGACCCGGATAGAGCGAGATGAAGAACACCAGCAGGAAGTACACCGAGCTATAAAGAAACAACGCCAGCGGGCTCTCGCCAGTCAGCGGCGCCAGGCCCACTTCGAACGACACGGTCGCGGTGCGCGGCGTCGCGAACAACGGGCCTACAGCAAGGTAGCACGCGGCTGCCAGCAGGCCACCGGCGACTTTACCGATCGGGCTGCTCAAGGCATCCATTGCGCCACCAACCTTGGCCAGGGCGACAACGGTGATCA
The DNA here is from genome assembly GCF_000282555.1 of Pseudomonas sp. GM102. Taxonomy (NCBI): domain Bacteria; kingdom Pseudomonadati; phylum Pseudomonadota; class Gammaproteobacteria; order Pseudomonadales; family Pseudomonadaceae; genus Pseudomonas; species Pseudomonas sp. GM102. The sequence continues at coordinate 100,380 of NZ_AKJB01000049.1, forward strand.
CCGGCAGACCGACCGCGGTGATCAGAAAACCCAGCGCCGCCATCCAGACATTAGGCCCGGACTGCAAACCGACGATAGGCGGGAAGATGATGTTGCCAGCCCCGACGAACAGGGCAAACGTCATAAAACCCAGTGCCAGGATGTCCTGGCCTTTCAACACTTTCATTAAGGAAATACCACACTACTGAATCGGAATTTAGAGAGGGATTTCCCTTATGGGTGAGGGAAATGCTGTCGGCCCGTATAGGACTAACCCGTTTAGCGCGTTGCTGCCTTGTGGGCCGCGGACGCAAAAATGGCTGCTAGCCTAACGAATTTGCACGACAAACGCACTGTTAGGGGGCGAACTATCCGATACGCGACATTTATATGTCGCGTTTTTACATGTAAATGGTGGGTGCCTGTAAGAAAGCCTTCGTGGGCAAGCCTCGCTCCTACAGGTAATAGGCCGTTCGGGTGAACGACGTAAATCTGTAGGAGCGAGGCTTGCCCGCGAAGAGGCCCGTCCCGCAAACCCAAATCCCGGAAACGACAAAGGCCACCCGAAGGTGGCCTTTGCTTGGTGAAGCGTCAGTTAAGCGCGAGGCTTACTTGATCGCCCAACCGGTCAGCTCGGACAAAGCCTTGCCGATGTCTGCCAGCGAACGCACGGTTTTAACGCCTGCGTCTTCCAGGGCAGCAAACTTCTCGTCTGCAGTGCCTTTGCCGCCAGAGATGATTGCGCCAGCATGGCCCATGCGCTTGCCTGCAGGGGCAGTCACACCAGCGATGTAGGAAACAACCGGCTTGGTCACGTTTGCCTTGATGTAGGCAGCCGCTTCTTCTTCAGCCGAACCGCCGATCTCACCGATCATCACGATCGCTTCCGTCTTCGGGTCTTCCTGGAACAGCTTCAGGATGTCGATGAAGTTCGAACCCGGGATCGGGTCACCACCGATGCCGACGCAAGTCGACTGACCGAAACCGGCGTCAGTAGTCTGCTTCACAGCTTCGTAGGTCAGGGTGCCGGAACGGGAAACGATACCGACCTTGCCTGGCAAGTGAATGTGACCTGGCATGATGCCGATCTTGCATTCGCCTGGAGTGATCACGCCTGGGCAGTTAGGACCGATCAGGACTACGCCCAGCTCGTCGCACTTGACCTTGGCATCCAGCATGTCCAGGGTAGGAATGCCTTCAGTGATGCAAACGATCAGCTTGATGCCGCCGAATGCTGCTTCCAGGATGGAGTCCTTGCAGAAAGGAGCTGGAACGTAGATCACGCTGGCGGTGGCGCCAGTGGCAGCTACAGCGTCTTTCACGGTGTTGAACACTGGCAGACCCAGGTGCTCGGTGCCGCCTTTGCCTGGAGTTACACCACCAACCATCTTGGTGCCGTATTCGATGGCTTGCTGGGTGTGGAAACTACCTTGCGAACCGGTAATACCCTGGCAGATAACTTTGGTGTCTTTATTGATCAGGACGCTCATTATTTGCCCTCCGCAGCTTTAACGACTTGTTGAGCAGCGTCGGTCAGGCTGGTAGCAGCGATGATGTTCAAACCGCTTTCTGCCAGTACTTTAGCGCCCAGCTCAGCGTTGTTGCCTTCAAGGCGAACAACAACCGGGATTTTCACGCCGACTTCTTTCACAGCGCCGATGATGCCTTCGGCAATCATGTCGCAACGAACGATGCCGCCGAAGATGTTGACCAATACTGCAGCGACGTTAGTGTCGGACAGGATGATCTTGAACGCTTCGGTAACGCGTTCTTTGGTAGCACCGCCGCCCACGTCGAGGAAGTTGGCTGGTTTGCCGCCATGCAGGTTGACGATGTCCATGGTACCCATGGCCAGGCCAGCACCGTTGACCATGCAACCGATGTTGCCTTCCAGTGCTACGTAGTTCAGTTCGAACTTGGCAGCGTGCGCTTCGCGCGGATCGTCTTGCGACGGATCGTGGAAAGTCTTCAGCTTAGGCTGACGGTACATGGCGTTGGCGTCGATGTTGATCTTGGCGTCGAGGCAATGCAGATCGCCGTCAGCCTTGATCACCAGCGGGTTCACTTCCAGCAGAGCCAGGTCGTGATCCTTGAACAGCTTGGCCAGACCTACGAAGATCTTGGCGAACTGAGCAACTTGCTTGCCTTCCAGACCCAGCTGGAATGCCAGCTCGCGACCCTGGAATGGCTGAGCGCCAACCAGTGGATCGATAGTGGCCTTGAGGATTTTCTCAGGGGTGTCGTGAGCGATTTTCTCGATGTCCACGCCACCTTCGGTGGAAGCCATGAACACGATGCGACGGCTCGAACGGTCAACGACAGCGCCCAGGTACAGCTCTTTAGCGATATCAGTGCACGATTCAACCAGGATCTTGGTGACTGGCTGACCATTGGCATCAGTCTGGTAAGTCACCAGACGCTTGCCCAACCACTGTTGAGCGAATGCCTTGGCGTCTTCTTTGCTGCGAACCAGCTTTACGCCGCCCGCTTTACCGCGACCACCAGCGTGGACCTGGGCTTTGACAACCCACTCGGTGCCGCCGATTTTGTCGCAAGCTTCTGCTGCTGCTTCCGGGGTGTCTACTGCGTAGCCGGTGGAAACTGGCAGGCCGTACTCAGCGAACAGCTGCTTACCCTGATACTCGTGAAGATTCATGCTTATTACCGTCTTCGTTAGGTACTGCGCATTCGGTGCTGCACCGTTCTGGTGCCGCACCACCTGTGACTGCTGCTTGCGTAGCTTTCCAGTTACCCCGGTGCAGCTACGCAAGACTGCGTCCAGCGGACATTCCGCGGTGAGTCTTGCATGCAAGGCTCACGACGGGCCGTACCGCCGTGGTTTCTTATTGTCTTAACGCTTCTTGCGGTTGGCGATGTGGATGGCGCCGCCATTCACAGCCAAAGCTGCTTCGTGCAAGGCTTCAGACAGGGTCGGATGGGAGAAAACCATCATGCCCAGGTCTTCAGCGCTGGTGCCGAATTCCATACCGATCGCGCCCTGCTGAACCAGTTCTGCAGCGCTCGGGCCAATCACGTGGACGCCCAATACGCGGTCAGTCTTGGCATCGGCAATGACTTTCACGAAACCGCCGGTGTCGTTGGCTGCCATGGCACGGCCACTGGCTGCGAACGGGAAGGTGCCAACGTTAACTTCAACGCCTTCAGCCTTCAAGGTCTGCTCGGTTTTGCCGACCCATGCGATTTCCGGGTGAGTATAAATAACTGACGGGATCAAGTCATAGTTCATCTGGGCTTTGTGGCCCTTGATGCGCTCGACGACCATGATGCCCTCTTCCGAGGCCTTGTGTGCCAGCATCATGCCGCGAACCACGTCACCGATGGCGTAAACACCCGGTACGGTGGTGGCGCAGTGATCGTCAACGTGCACGAAACCGCGCTCGTCCAGGGTCACGCCGCAATCGGCAGCCAGCAGATCAGTGGTCACCGGACGGCGACCAACGGCTACGATCAGCTTGTCGAAAGTGATGTTCTGTTCGCCGTTGGCATCGGTGTAGTTCACAACGACTTCGTCGCCGTTCACTTTGGAACCGGTAACGCGAGCGCCCAGCTTGATGTCCAGACCTTGTTTGGTCAGGGTTTTCAGCGCTTCCTTGGAAACGGCAGCGTCAGCGGCCATCAAGAAGGTGTCCAGCGCTTCGAGAACGGTAACTTCTGCGCCCAGACGGGACCAGACCGAACCCAGCTCCAGACCGATCACGCCAGCGCCAATCACGCCCAGACGTTTTGGAACCGATTGGAATTCCAGCGCGCCAGTCGAATCGACGATCACATTCTGGTCGACCGGAGCCGGTGGAATGTCGATCGGACGCGAACCTGGAGCCAGGATCACGTTCTCGGCTTCAATGATTTCTACCGAACCGTCAGGCTTGGTGACTTCGACTTTCTTGCCGGCCAGCAGTTTGCCGTGGCCCTGGATCGAGGTCACACCGTTGGCTTTGAACAGGGTCGCAACGCCGGAGGTCAGGCCTTTGACGATGTTGGCTTTACGGCCGACCATTGCTGGCACGTCCATGGTCACGCCAGCGTGGTTGATACCGTGGATCGCGAAGCCGTCTTGGGCTTCGTGGAACTTCCAGGAGCTGTCCAGCAGCGCCTTGGATGGAATGCAGCCGACGTTCAGGCAAGTACCGCCGAGGGCCAGTTTGCCTTCCTTGTCGGTGTATTTCTCGATGCAGGCAGTGGAGAGGCCCAATTGCGCTGCTTTAATGGCAGCCACGTAGCCGCCAGGGCCCGCGCCAATCACTACCACGTCGAATTTCTGAGTCATGTGTCATTCCTTCTCGAATCAAACCGGACGGCCCCTTTTGGGGACCGTCGTGGGACGAAGCTGGTCATTACAGAAGGGCCGTCCATCACTGAGCGGCCCGTGCAACGAAATCAGATATCCAGCAGCAAACGAGCCGGGTCTTCCAGCAGGTTCTTGATGGTAACCAGGAAGGTCACAGCTTCTTTGCCGTCGATCAAACGGTGATCGTAGGACAGAGCCAGGTACATCATCGGACGGATAACGACTTGGCCGTTGATCGCCATAGGACGCTGCAGAATGTTGTGCATGCCCAGGATGGCCGCTTGTGGCGGGTTGACGATCGGAGTCGACATCATCGAACCGAAGGTACCACCGTTGGTGATGGTGAACGTACCACCGGTCATTTCGTCCATCGACAGCTTGCCGTCACGAGCCTTCTTGCCGAAGGTGGCGATGCCGCCTTCGATTTCAGCCAGGCTCATCAGTTCGGCGTTACGCAGAACCGGTACAACCAGGCCGCGGTCGCTGGAAACAGCAACACCGACGTCAGCGTAGCCGTGGTAAACGATGTCAGCACCGTCGATCGACGCGTTGACAGCCGGGAAGCGTTTCAGTGCTTCGGTGGCCGCTTTCACGAAGAACGACATGAAGCCCAAACGCACGCCGTTATGGCTCTTCTCAAAGAGATCCTTGTACTTCGAACGCAGGGCCATGACTTCGGTCATGTCGACTTCGTTGAAAGTGGTCAGCATCGCCATGTTCGATTGAGCTTCAACCAGACGCTTGGCAACGGTGGCCCGCACGCGGGTCATCGGTACGCGCTTCTCGATGCGATCGCCGGCAGCGAACACTGGAGCAGCAGCGGCAGGAGCAGCAGCCTTGGCAGGTGCGGCAGCCGGAGCGGCTTTCTTGGCAGCTACAGCAGCAACAACGTCTTCCTTGGTCACACGACCGCCTTTGCCAGTGCCGGCAACGGAAGCGATGTTGATGCCGTTTTCTTCAGCCAGCTTGCGAGCAGCCGGTGCAGCAACAGGATCGTCTTCGCCCGCTTCGGCAGGAGCAGCGGCAGCGGCAGCAGGTGCAGCAGCGGCGGCTGGAGCGGCAGCAGCACTGCCCTCACCGATGGAGCCCAGAACTTCGTCGGACAGAACGGTGTCGCCTTCGTTCTTGACGATAGCGCCCAGCACGCCATCAGCGGTGGCCAACACTTCCAGTACGACTTTGTCAGTTTCGATGTCGACGATCAGTTCGTCGCGCTTGACGGCGTCGCCCGGTTTTTTGTGCCAGGTGGCAACGGTGCCATCGGCAACCGATTCCGGGAAAGTGGGGGCTTTGATTTCGATAGCCATTATCTGTGGGTCCTTAAATTCGGTTTCAGGTGCGCGAAGGCGTTAAACAGTAAAGGCGTCTTGCAGCAGTTGTTCCTGCTGCTCAGCGTGCATCGATGCATAACCACAAGCAGGTGCAGCAGAAGCATCACGGCCCGCGTACTCAAGTACGAGAGACTTGTCGTGATTGCCAACGATGCGGCGCATGTGGTGTTGGCTGCAGTACCAGGCACCCTGGTTCATCGGCTCTTCCTGACACCAAACGATATGTTTGAGGTTGGTGTACGGAGCCAGGACTTCGTTCAAGTCGTCCTCAGGGAATGGGTACAGCTGCTCGATACGCACGATGGCGATGTCATCACGACCTTCGGCACGGCGTTTTTCCAGCAGGTCGTAGTAGACCTTGCCGCTACACAGAACAACGCGCTCGACCTTTTTCGGGTCCAGGGCATCGATTTCCGGGATAACGGTCTGGAACGAACCTTCGGCCAGATCTTCCAGGGTCGAGATGGCCAGTTTGTGACGCAGCAGCGACTTCGGAGTCAGAACGATCAACGGCTTGCGCAGCGGGCGAATCACCTGACGACGCAGCAAGTGGTAGATCTGAGCTGGCGTAGTCGGCACGGCTACCTGAATGTTGTGCTCGGCGCACAGCTGCAGGTAACGCTCCAGACGAGCCGAAGAGTGCTCCGGACCCTGACCTTCATAACCGTGCGGCAGCAGCATGGTCAGACCGCAGAGACGGCCCCACTTGTGCTCGCCACTGGTGATGAACTGGTCGATAACCACTTGGGCACCGTTGGCGAAGTCGCCGAACTGGGCTTCCCAGATCACCAGCGCCTCAGGCGTGGTGGTCGAGTAACCGTATTCGAACGCCAGCACGGCTTCTTCGGACAGGAACGAATCGTACAGGTCGAAACGTGGCTGGCCCTTGTACAGGTTTTGCAGCGGAACGTAGGTACCCGCGTCTTTCTGGTTGTGCAAGACAGCGTGACGGTGCGAGAACGTACCGCGACCGATGTCCTGACCCGTCATGCGAATCGGGTGACCTTCGAACGCCAGGGTCGCGTACGCCATGGTTTCGGCGTAACCCCAGTTGATCGGCAGGCCGCCGGCTTGCATTTTCTGACGGTCTTCGTAGATTTTCGAGACCTGGCGCTGAACCACGAAGCCTTCCGGAATTTCCAGCAGCTTGGCGGACAGTTCCTGCAAGGTTTTCAGATCGAAGCGAGTGTCGTGACGCGCGGTCCAGGCGTGGCCCAGATACGGACGCCAATCCACGAACAACTCTTTGTTCGGCTCTTTGACCAGGCTTTTTACCACATGCAGACCGTTGTCCAGCGCATTGCGGTATTCGTCGACTTTCGCCTGAACACGCTCTGCGTCCAGCACACCGCCCTGGGTCAGACGATCGGCATACAGCTCACGGGTGGTGCGCTGTTTGGTGATCTGCTGATACATGATTGGCTGGGTGCCGCTAGGCTCGTCGGCCTCGTTGTGACCGCGACGACGGTAGCAGACCAGGTCGATCACCACGTCACGCTTGAACTGCATGCGGTAGTCGATGGCCAGCTGGGTCACGAACAACACGGCTTCCGGATCATCACCATTCACATGGAGGATCGGCGCCTGGATCATCTTCGCAACGTCGGTCGCGTACTCGGTGGAGCGCGAATCCAGCGGGTTGCTGATGGTGAAACCGACCTGGTTGTTGATCACGATGTGCACGGTACCGCCGGTCTTGAAACCGCGGGTCTGCGACATCTGGAAGGTTTCCATCACCACGCCTTGACCGGCGAATGCCGCATCACCGTGGATGGAGATCGGCAGAACCTTCTCGCCGGTAGGGTCGTTACGACGATCCTGACGGGCGCGAACCGAACCCTCGACCACCGGGGAAACGATTTCCAGGTGGGAAGGGTTGAACGCCATGGCCAGGTGAACTTCACCGCCGGTGGTCATCACGTTGGACGAGAAGCCCTGGTGATACTTAACGTCACCGGAACCCAGCTCGACCTTCTTCTTGCCTTCGAACTCGTCGAACAGCTCGCGCGGGTTCTTGCCGAAGGTGTTGACCAGCACGTTGAGACGGCCACGGTGGGCCATGCCGATCACGATTTCCTTGGTGCCGTAAGAACCGGAACGCTGGATCAGCTCGTCGAGCATCGGAATCAGGCTCTCGCCGCCTTCCAGACCGAAACGCTTGGTACCCGGGTATTTGGTCCCGAGGTATTTTTCCAGGCCTTCGCCGGCGGTGACGCGCTCAAGCAGGTGGCTCTTGATATCGACAGAGTACGTCGGACGGCCTCGCACGCTTTCCAGACGCTGCTGGAACCACTGGCGCTGCTCGGAATCGGTGATATGCGTAAATTCAGCGCCGATGGTGCGGCAATATGTCTGCTGCAACGCTTCGTGAATTTCGCGTAGGCTCGCCTCCTCTTTGCCGATGAACAGGTCGCCGGCACGGAAGGTCGTATCAAGATCGGCATTGGTCAAGCCGTAATGATTGATTGACAGGTCTGCAGGTGCAGGACGCTGCCACAGCCCCAGCGGGTCAAGCTGGGCTGCCTGGTGGCCACGCATACGGTAGGCCTGGATCAATCGCAGCACTTCAACTTGCTTCTTCTCGTGCTCACTGCTCACGCTGCCGGCGGAAACCGGTTGGGCGCGGCGCTGGTTCTTTGCCAGCAAGACGAAATGATCGCGAATTGTGGAGTGCGAAACATCGGTGGCAGTGTTGCCATCAGCAGGCAACTTCTGGAAGTAGGTGCGCCACTCTTCTGGCACAGCGTTAGGGTCGTGCAGGTAGAGCTCGTAGAGCTCTTCCACATAGGCAGCGTTACTACCGGATAGGTAGGCGCTGTTCCACATGCGCTGCATCACGCTTTCTTGCATGCTTGGTCACCCTCGGTTAGGGGAACACCACCGGCGTCGACACCGAGAAAACTTGCAGAAGTCCGAATGCAGCGACTAAAACAAGCCACTTAGGATCACGCTGATAGTCCGGGTACCAGCCCGGATGCCCCTGCTTGTCTCATTTCTTCAAAATAAGAGCCGCAGCCTTATAAGCTGCTGCCCAGGTTAAAACTACGGCGCCGGTTGAAGCCTGCGCCGTAGCATCTACGGGTACAGCGGTACAACTTTTACAACAGCCGGGTTACAGCAGCTGAATCACACGCCGCTTTGCAGCAGCATGTTACGGATGTGACCGATGGCCTTAGTCGGGTTCAGGCCTTTCGGACAAACGTTGACGCAGTTCATGATGCCCCGGCAGCGGAATACGCTGAACGGGTCATCCAGCGAAGCCAGACGCTCGGATGTCTTGTTGTCGCGACTGTCTGCCAGGAAGCGATAGGCTTGCAGCAGAGCAGCCGGACCCAGGAACTTGTCCGGGTTCCACCAGAAGGACGGGCACGAAGTCGAGCAGCAAGCGCACAGGATGCACTCGTACAGACCGTCGAGCTTTTCACGCTCTTCAGGGGACTGCAGACGCTCGATGGCCGGAGCCGGCGTGTCGTTCTGCAGGTATGGCTTAACCTTTTCGTATTGCTTGTAGAAGATGCTCATATCGACGACCAGGTCACGGATAACCGGCAAACCTGGCAGCGGACGAACGATCAACTTGTTACGTTTTACGACGGCAGACAGCGGCGTGATGCACGCCAGACCGTTCTTGCCGTTGATGTTCATGCCGTCGGAACCGCAAACACCTTCACGGCAAGAGCGACGATAGGAGAAACCTTCGTCCTGCTCTTTGATCAGGGCCAGCACGTCCAGCACCATCAGGTCTTTACCACCGGTATCAACCTGGAATTCCTGCATGAACGGCGCAGCGTCCTGATCAGGGTTGTAACGATAAACACTGACTTGCAACATGACGGCCACCCTTAATAAGTCCGAATCTTAGGTTCAAAAGTCGGAACAGTCTTCGGCGAGAAGTTCACAGCACGCTTGGCAACGCGCTTGTCACCCGGGAAGTACAGGGTGTGGCACAGCCAGTTTTCGTCGTCACGGTCTTCGAAGTCTTCACGGGCGTGAGCACCGCGGGACTCTTTGCGCACTTCTGCAGCGATGGCAGTGGCTTCGGCCACTTCCAGCAGGTTCTGCAGTTCCAGCGCTTCGATACGCGCAGTGTTGAACGCCTGGCTCTTGTCGTTGATCTTGACGTTGGCGATACGCACGCGCAGATCAGCCAGCTGAGCAATACCCTTCTGCATGTATTCGCCGGTACGGAACACACCGAAGTAGTTCTGCATGCAGTTTTGCAGTTCGCGACGCAGGGTTGCCACGTCCTCACCTTCGGTACGCTCGTTCAGAGCGGACAGACGTGCCAGGGCCGCGTTGATGTCGGCGTCGGTGGCGTCATCGTATTCGATACCGTCGGTCAGCGCTTTTTCCAGGTGCAGGCCGGCAGCGCGGCCGAATACCACCAGGTCGAGCAACGAGTTGCCGCCCAGACGGTTGGCACCGTGAACCGATACGCACGCCACTTCACCCACTGCGAACAGGCCAGGGATGATTTCGTCGACGCCTTCGTCGTTCTGGGTGATTGCCTGACCGTGAATGTTGGTCGGAACGCCGCCCATCATATAGTGGCAGGTAGGAACGACCGGAACCGGAGCAACAACAGGGTCAACGTGTGCGAAAGTCTTGGACAGTTCGCAGATACCTGGCAGACGGCTGTGCAGCACTTCCTCGCCCAAGTGGTCGAGTTTGAGCATTACGTGGTCGCCATTCGGACCGCAACCGTTGCCGGCGATGATTTCTTTAACCATCGAACGGGCAACAACGTCACGACCGGCAAGGTCTTTGGCGTTCGGAGCATAACGCTCCATGAAACGCTCGCCGTGCTTGTTGATCAGGTAACCACCTTCACCACGGCAACCTTCGGTGACCAGTACACCGGCGCCGGCGATGCCAGTCGGGTGGAACTGCCACATTTCGATGTCTTGTACCGGTACGCCGGCACGCAGCGCCATGCCAACGCCGTCACCGGTGTTGATCAGGGCGTTGGTGGTCGAAGCGTAGATACGACCTGCACCGCCGGTGGCCAGTACGGTGGCCTTGGCACGGATGTAGGTGGTTTCACCGGTTTCGATGCAGATGGCAATCACGCCGACGAATGCGCCTTCCTGGTTTTTCACCAGATCAACAGCGTAGTACTCGTTCAGGAACGTGGTGCCAGCTTTCAGGTTGCCCTGATAAAGGGTGTGCAGCAACGCGTGACCGGTACGGTCGGAAGCGGCGCAGGTACGGGCGGCCTGGCCACCTTTACCGTAGTCCTTGGACTGACCACCGAACGGACGCTGATAGATACGACCTTGTTCGGTACGCGAGAACGGCATACCCATGTGGTCCAGTTCGTATACCGCTGCTGGACCTTCCTGACACATGTATTCGATAGCGTCCTGGTCACCGATATAGTCGGAACCCTTGACGGTATCGTACATGTGCCAGCGCCAGTCATCGTTCGGATCGGCAGACGCAATGGCGCAAGTGATGCCGCCCTGGGCCGACACGGTGTGCGAACGGGTCGGGAAAACCTTGGTGATCACCGCAGTCTTGTGACCGCCCTGTGCCAGTTGCAGCGCAGCGCGCATGCCGGCACCGCCACCACCAATGATGATGGCGTCGAAAGAAATCGTTGGAATGTTAGCCATGAATCAGATACCCCAGAGAATCTGCACACCCCAGACGAAGTAAGCGAACATCGCAACGCCGCATACTGCCTGGAAAAGGAAACGTACTGCAGTCGCGGACTTGCCCAGCGCCATCGGCGTCAGGTAGTCGGTCGCGATGGTCCACATGCCGACCCAGGCGTGAGCGCCCAGGGCCACAAGGGCCAGCAGACTGAAGATACGCATCCCGTTGTGGGCGAACAGGGCATGCCACTGGTCGTAGCCAATGCCTGGATTCGCCGCGAGGTATCCGATCAGGAAGATGAAATAAGCCGCGAGAACAACCGCAGACACACGTTGCGCCATCCAGTCATAGAGGCCCGAACGCGAAAGGTTCGTAACGCTGGTTACCATATCCAAACTCCTGCCAGAACGATCAACACCACGGAAACGGCGATGATAATTTTCGAGCCCAGGCGGCCGCCTTCAAGCGTCTCGCCGATGCCCATGTCCATGATCAAGTGGCGCACACCGGCTACCAGGTGATACAGAAGAGCGGACAGGAGGCCCCATGCTACGAACTTGGCCAGCGGACTGGTCAAGCATGCCTTCACCTCGGCAAAACCTTCCTCGGAACCCAGAGACTTGCCCAATGCATACAGCATGAAGCCAAGGCCCAGGAAGAGGATGATGCCGGAAACACGGTGAAGAAACGACGTAACGCCGGTGATGGGGAGTTTGATGGTCCTTAGGTCTAGGTTTACAGGTCGTTGGCTTTTCACGGCTTTTTTTTCACACTGAAGAGCCCCTAACAATCAGGGCAAAGTTGTTGGGGAGTGCACTGGTCAGGTAACCACCACCCAGGGATGCGACCCCCAATAAAGCAGGCCCAAAAGCCCCTGGCGGTCGGTGGCCGAGTATAGACAGTTAGGCTACTAATGACAACGCGTTCACCTTCCCCTAATAGCTGATTGCACAAGTCAGATAAAAGGCGTAAATGGCAGTCAATTTCGAGGAAAAAGTCCGGTTAAAGCCTTCTGGAGCAAGACTTTAGGCAAATTGACATTCGAATTTATCTCACTATAGTGGTGCGGGCCCTGCGTGGGGGGTCTGTCTGATGATTTCAAGCATAAATAGGAGGCCACATGGCTGACAAAAAAGCGCAGTTGATCATCGAGGGCGCAGCCCCCGTCGAGCTGCCCATTTTAACCGGCACCGTTGGTCCCGATGTTATCGACGTTCGGGGCCTGACGGCCACGGGCCGTTTCACCTTTGACCCTGGTTTCATGTCGACTGCCTCCTGCGAGTCGAAGATCACCTATATCGACGGCGACAACGGCATTCTGCTGCATCGCGGCTACCCGATCGAACAGCTGGCTGAAAAGTCGGACTACCTGGAAACCTGCTATCTGCTGCTCAACGGCGAATTGCCGACCGCAGAGCAGAAGGCCCAGTTCGTAGGCACCGTGAAGAACCACACCATGGTTCACGAGCAGTTGAAGACCTTCTTCAACGGCTTCCGTCGCGACGCCCACCCGATGGCCGTCATGTGCGGCGTAGTGGGCGCCCTCTCGGCCTTCTACCACGACTCCCTCGACATCAATAACCCGCAGCATCGCGAAATCTCCGCGATCCGCCTGGTTGCCAAGATGCCGACCCTGGCCGCAATGGTTTACAAGTACTCCATGGGCCAACCCATGATGTACCCGCGCAACGACCTGTCGTACGCGGAAAACTTCCTGCACATGATGTTCAACACCCCGTGCGAGATCAAACCGATCAGCCCGGTACTCGCCAAGGCCATGGACCGGATCTTCATCCTCCATGCCGACCACGAGCAAAACGCGTCGACTTCTACCGTACGTCTGGCCGGTTCGTCGGGTGCCAACCCGTTCGCCTGTATCGCCGCCGGTATCGCTGCCCTGTGGGGCCCTGCCCACGGCGGTGCGAACGAAGCCGTTCTGACCATGCTTGACGAGATTGGCGATGTTTCGAACATCGACAAGTACATCGCCAAGGCCAAGGACAAGAACGATCCGTTCAAATTGATGGGCTTCGGTCACCGGGTTTACAAAAACCGCGACCCACGCGCCACCGTCATGAAGCAAACCTGCGACGAAGTGCTGAAAGAGCTGGGCATCACCAACGATCCGCAACTCGAACTGGCCATGCGCCTGGAAGAAATCGCCCTGACCGACCCGTACTTCATCGAACGCTCGCTGTACCCGAACGTCGACTTCTACTCGGGGATCATCCTCAAGGCGATCGGCATTCCGACCAGCATGTTCACCGTGATCTTCGCCCTGGCGCGGACCGTCGGCTGGATCTCCCACTGGAAAGAAATGCTCTCCAGCCCGTACAAGATTGGCCGTCCGCGTCAGCTGTACACTGGCTACGAGTCGCGTGATATCACCAAGCTGGAAGACCGCGAATAAGACCTGTCTTGCGATAACGTCTTGAGCTGTACCGGGAACGGCCTCTATTTAGATAGGGGCCGTTTTTGTTTGTGCCTGACGTTGAGTGACGCGGCGGCCTGAGGGCCGACCGGGCTCTATGGTTGTGTACATATCCGTTTCTTCGGTTGCGCCGGCTGACGGTTCCGCTCTTACAGCGGGTCACTTTGGAAAAGCGCCAAAGTAACCAAAGCGCTTTTGCCCCTTTCGTTCGGTGCCTCGCCCAGGCTCGGCATGCCCTCGCTCCGGTCCTG